>JABJCZ010000167.1 GCA_018668475.1 Alphaproteobacteria bacterium
CGGCACGGCGCGCCACGGCACCTCGCCGAACAACGCAAGTGTTGTCCGGGTAAACACGTTGCAATGCACCGCACCACCCTCAGCGAGTATCGCGTCACGGGCGCGCTTCATATGTGGTGCATCTGGATCATCACCGGTCAATTTCAGAGCCCAATAGGCCTTGACCGAACAGCTGACATTCAGCTCTCCACCCGCGAATAGCGGCCATCCGCCGTGCTCTTCCTGAGTAGATCGAATATAGGCAGCGAGGCGCGCCTCAACCTCAGCGTCGCGTTCATCCAGAAAATGATTGAGCAAGATGTATTCGGCCGGAATCGTGACATCGGCTTCAAGATCAAAAAGCCAGTGTCCGTCCTCGCGTTGGGCCGCTGCCAATTCCCCGGCAGCGCTCGCGACTACCCGGTCCAAGTGGTCCGGCGGGATCATTCGGTCTGGCTCAACACCGGACCCGCGGATCCCCTCGCCCGCAAGCTGGGTGCTCACGAATCGCTCCTCAGGCCGGCTGTGCGGCCGCTGCGGAGTTCGAACCGAGCGCGGCCAACGCCGTATTCACGATGTGCTCCGTCGACAGCCCCGCATCCTTGTACATGGCGTCGGGACTCGCATGGGCAATGAAACGATCTGGCAGCATCATGGGTCGAATTCTCAGGCCAGCATCGAGCATGCCGCTGGTCGCCAGGTATTGCATGACATGCGTCGCGAAACCGCCGATCGCACCTTCCTCGATGGTAATCAAAACTTCATGCTCACGGGCAAGTCGGCGGACAAGGTCCTCGTCCAGCGGCTTGGCGAAGCGCGCATCGGCAACTGTCGTGGACAACCCGTGCGCAGACAGCTCATCCGCCGCCGCCAGGCTCTCCTTGAGGTGAGCGCCGAGAGACAGAATGGCAATTGTCGTCCCTTCACGCAGAATGCGACCCTTGCCCAACGTAAGCTCACGCGGCTCGCTCGGCATTTCTACGCCCAGGCCTTCACCTCGCGGATAGCGAAACGCGCTGGGCCGATCGTCAATCATCGCGGCCGTATGCACCATATGCACCAGTTCCGCCTCATCTGCCGCGGCCATCACGACCATACCCGGCAAACTTGCGAGGTACGTCAAGTCATACGAGCCGGCATGCGTCGGGCCATCGGCGCCAACCAGGCCAGCCCGATCAATAGCAAAGCGAACGGGTAGACCCTGCAACGCAACATCGTGGACAATCTGATCGTAGGCACGCTGCAAGAAAGTCGAATAAATCGTCGCAAACGGCTTCAGTCCTTCAGTCGCCAAACCTGCCGCGAATGTCACTGCATGTTGTTCAGCGATGCCAACATCGAACGTCCGGTCAGGAAAGGCTTCCGAAAACGCGTCGATGCCCGTGCCGGTTGGCATCGCCGCTGTAATGGCAACAATCTTGTCGTCGCGCTTGGCTTCTTCGATCAGCGCATTCGCAAACACACCTGTATAACTTGGCGCCTTGGGCGTGCCCTTTTGCTGCTTGCCCGTCACGACATCAAACTTGGCAACGCCGTGATATTTGTCCTCGGCGTCCTCGGCTGGCTTGTAGCCCTTACCTTTCTGAGTCACCACATGAATGAGAACCGGACCCGGCGTGTCATCGTCACGGATATTTTTCAGAACCGGCACAAGGTGATCAAGGTTATGGCCATCGATGGGGCCAATATAGAAAAACCCTAACTCATCAAACAATGTGCCGCCCGTGACCATGCCGCGGCTGTATTCTTCAGCTCGTTTGGCAGCTTCACCCATCGGGCGCGGTAATTTGAGCGCCAACTGCTTTGCAATTTCCCGCAGACTGCGGAACGAATGGCTCGACAATATGCGCGACAAATAGGCGTTCAGCGCGCCAACAGCTGGCGCGATCGACATTTCATTGTCGTTGAGAATGACGATCAGCCGTTCATTGCGCGAACCGGCATTGTTCATCGCTTCATAGGCCATGCCGGCTGACATCGCACCATCGCCAATAACACAAATAACATTGCGCTTATCATCATTCAGCATTGACCCAACGGCCATGCCAAGGCCGGCCGAAATAGATGTGGAGGAATGCGCCGTGCCAAAGGGATCGTATTCGCTCTCGCTCCGCTTGACGAAGCCATACAGACCGTCTTCCTGGCGCAGCGTCCGAATTCGATCACGCCGGCCGGTCAGAATTTTATGGGGGTAGGCCTGGTGTCCGACATCCCAGACGAGACGATCCTTGGGCGTGTCAAAAACATAATGAAGCGCTGTCGTCAGTTCGACCACACCAAGGCCAGCGCCAAGGTGACCGCCGGTCACCGAAACCGCGTCAATAGTCTCGGCCCGTAATTCATCGGCAACCTGGCGCAACTTCTTAACGGGAAGCGCGCGCAGGTCTGCGGGCACCCTCACCTGATCAAGCAGCGGTGTTTTAGACATAGGATTAGTCTCTTCCTCTTTAGACACTGACTTCCCCGAAAGGGTTTTTCGCCTCATCTTGCCGGAAAGCAACCTACTACAATTTCTATTGCTCTCAAAGACTGTTCAATGGCGAAAACCTTGCTCAAAATGTGGGATAAGTGATTGAAAAGCTAGCATAAACCGACCAATTGCCGCAGGCCAACATTATCAAAGCCTTTGTTCCTGGAATGGATATCTGCTTTAGAAATGTGATCCAGCATCAATGAGACCGAATATTTGTCCCTTGCCTTAAAACCAATTTCCACGGATTCACGAAAAAACCGCCACCCTGACCCTGCTTTTACGTCTCCCCATCGACTTTGGCGGCGGAGTGTTGCGTTGCGAAAGAGCAAAATCAAGTGGACTCAGGCGTTTCGCGGCTCAAACCGGGGGTCAAGACCACGCCGTGTATGCCCTCGCTCATGAAACCAGACGAGCGCATCAGAAAGTGCCTCCTCGGCCCCCCTATGCTTGTAGCCCAGCGCAGCCTCAGCCTTGGCGGAGGAGAAGAACATTCTGTGCCGGGCCATCCGCAAAGCGTCAACTGAGACCACGGGCTCGCGCCCCGTCACCCGCGCCCAGGTCTCCGCTATCCGGGCGATGGGCATAATTGCGCCAGTGGGTAACCGTATTCCCGGCGCTTTCAATCCACTCAGCTCGCCAAGTTTGACGAGAATATCTCGCAGGGTCATGTCGTCGCCTCCGAGAATATAGCGTTGTCCTACCTCGCCATGTTCGAAGGCCAGCAGATGCCCTGCCGCACAGTCATCGACATGCACGAGATTGAGGCCTGTATCGACATACGCGGGCATTTTGCCATTGGCAAAATCAACAACGATTCGCCCGGTCGGTGTCGGCTTGATATCGCGCGGGCCGATGGGCGTCGACGGATTGACAATGACCGCAGGTAGACCGTCGTTGTCAATCAACTCGCGCACCACTTCTTCAGCAAGATACTTGGACCGCTTGTAGTGGCCGATCATGTCGTTGATTGAGACCGGCGTGTCCTCATTAGCGGGCACGCCAGCGGCGGCATGTCCAAGCACTGCAACGGATGAGGTATAGACGATGCGCCCAACCCCAGCCTCTGCCGCCGCTATCATAAGGTTTCGGCTACCATCGACATTCGTTGCATAAATTTCTGCAGGTCGCGGCACCCAAATACGGTAGTCCGCTGCCACATGAAACAGGGCCTGACACCCGCTTGCGGCGCGCTCCAGCGATTTCAAATCGCGCAAATCGCCAACTACCCGCTCGACCTGCAAGCCCTCAAGATTGCCAGGGTCGCTGCCATCGCGCGTCAGGACCCGCACCGTTTCCCCTGCGGCCAGCAGGGCACGGGCGACCGCTGATCCGACGAAACCGGTTGCACCTGTCACCAGCGTTGTCACGAGGCCCCCGTACCATCGTCGCCGACCTCGCTAGTCTCGCCGGCAAGAACGTTGCGGTAGCGCCAGAACGCCCACAGGCCAAATAGCGGCGCCCCCAGAGCGGCAGCCAGCAACAGCGGCACCAGACCGCCGAGCCAGACGATTGGCCCGACGAGGTACAGGACATCCTCGACATCAAACCCCGCAAACCGCGGCAGACCTGCCTGCTTTTTCTTGACCCGGTTTTCCAGCACCTGA
>JABJCZ010000168.1 GCA_018668475.1 Alphaproteobacteria bacterium
GAGCGGATGCGGTTGTTGATATCGTGCTCGTCAGGCTCGCCACTGTCGCGCATCGGCCCGCCGATCTGCTCCAGTATCGGGCGCGCGCGGACGATGTCGGCACGTGCATTGCGGCCCCGGTCACCGATCGTCCGACCGAGCGCAAACGGCGGATAAGTGTTTGTGGCGCCGGATTTCGCGTCCAGCTCAGCCTGCAACATGCGGGCGGTTGGCCCACCCGGCTCCATCCGGCCATCGATGCGTTGGTGGTTTCTCTGTTGCAGGATCTTCAGGCCCTCGAACATCTCTGTGTTCGGGTAGGGGCTGGTTTGCCGCGTGTTTTCGTGGTCACGGAACTTGTAGAGGTCAAGCGTGTGCAGGGCGCGCTTGGTAGAAACAGTGTCGTCGGGGTCAGCGGGAGCCGAGCTTGCAATAGTCTGGTTCAGATGAAATGGCCGCATGGGGCAAGAATCTCCTGACGATGTGTGGGATTTTTTCGATGCCCTGCTCGCTCAGTCTGGTAACAATACTGCAACGAAAGAGGAACGTATGCAATCAGGCATCGATATTCATTACGCTATCATACACTCCAGGGCGGAAAAGTAAAGTATAAAAATACAATAGCCGTCCACTAAAGAAAGAATAAATAACTTTATCGCATCGGCGCGCATTTGGTCAGTGGGAGAAAGAGAGATCGCTCTTCCCGACGGCACACGACCGCGCGGCCTAGCTCTCCAGGTGAGCGCGGTTTTCATCGATAGTGGTGTAGAGGGTGTCCATCAGGGCGCGAATGCGGGCGGTTTCGCGGAGGTCATTGTGGGTCAACACCCACAGCGGCATGGCGGCCTCGGGGATATTGGAGCCTACGCGAACCAGCTTTGGCTCGGCGGCACCGATGAAATTGGGCAGCACGCACACGCCGTAATCGGAGGCCACCATGCGCTGGGCGATGTGGAAGGTGTCCGCGGTCATGCCGATGTTTTCGGGCGGAACGTTGGCGGCGATCCATTGGGCGTTCGGCATGTTGGCGAACTGGGGTGCGGGGACAATCCAGCGCGCCGCCGGCATGCCGCCGCGCCGCTCAATCTCGCGGGCGCAATGTTTGGAGGCCCAGGGCGCTACCGCCACCGAGGCCATGCGCCGCCCCACCAGATCATCCGGCGGGGCAGCAGTAAAACGCACGGCGACATCGGCCTCGCGCCCGCCGACGGCGGCCTGGCGGTTGCTTTCGGCGAGCATCAGGTGAATCTCGGGGTAGGCCCGGCCAAAGGCGGCAAGTGCCGGGGCCAGCAGATCGGCAATGGTTTCGGAGAAGGTCAGGCGCACGGTGCCGGTCAACGCCGCGTCGCGCCCTGTTACCCGGCGCTCGACCACACCCAGCTCGTCGCGCATGCCGCGGGCGACGGTCAGCAGATCTTTGCCCGCCGGGGTCGCCATGTAGCGCCCGCTGCCGACCCGCGCCATGAGCCGGGCGCCGATGCGGTTCTCGAAATCCTTCAGCCGGCGCGAGACGGTGGCGTGATTGAGGGCCAGCGCCGTGCCGGCGCCACGGATCGAGCCGGCATCGGCCACGGCCAGCAAGATGCGCAGGTCATCCCAATTCTGCATTCGGGCTCCCTATCGGTGTCCCTCACGGCGTTGAAACAAAGACCGTCGGTGCGAAAATGCACCATAACGGTGCCATATTACTAATTGTGGTGCGTCATGAGAAGCCCCAACTATTAAACTTCACTAACGCCTGGGAGGCATTGTCATGTCCATCGTAACCGTCCGCCGACACGTCGCTGTAGAGCCCGAGGCCGCATGGGCCGTGCTCGCTGACTTCATCCACATTGATCGCTTTCATCCGGCTGTGGATACGGTGAAGCACCTGGGCGGGCCGACCCACGGCCTGGGCGCGGCGCGGCGCTGTGAGTTTTATGACGGCAAAGGGATCAGTGAAACCGTGACCAACTGGGTCGACGGGCGGAGCTACTCGGTGGAGCTGTCCGAAATGTCCATGCCGCTCAAACGGGCGAGTGCGACGCTGGCAGTTGGCGCTGATTCTGCCGGTGGCTCGGTAGTTTCCATGACCATGGACTTCACTCCGAAGTTCGGCCCCATTGGAATGTTGATGGGGGCGATCATGATGCGCCCGATGATGCGCCGCATGTTCGAGACAATTCTTAAAGGCTTTGAGCATCACGCCGTTACCGGCGAGCTGATCGGCAAGGGCGGTACGCCAGTCGCTGGTTCGGGCCGGGCAACCGACGGCTCGCCTGCCACGGCTTGACGCTGAGCTGACCTGATCAGGCCCGGCCCGGCAGACGGGTCAATTCTGGTCGGGCCAATTGATCTCCAGCACCTCGATGTCCTCGATGCCCGACGGTGTGCGCAGCTTGACGACATCGCCCTCGCGCGCCTTGTGCAGGGCCTGCGCGATGGGTGAAATCCAGCTGACCTCGCCATGCTCAAGCCGGGCTTCGTCAACACCGACGATGCGCACGGCGTGCGCTGTGCCGTCGGCGCCTGAATAGGTCACCCGAGCGCCAAAAAACACCTGGTCCCGATTGGTCTGACTGGCCGGGTCAACGATCTCGCCGATATCGAGGCGCATGGAAATGAAGCGGATGCGCCGGTCGATCTCGCGCAGCTTTTTCTTGCCGTAAATATAGTCGCCGTTCTCGGATCGGTCGCCATTGCCGGCAGCCCATGACACCACGTCGACAACCTTTGGCCGGTCGTCGTAGCGCAGGGACCTCATCTCCTCCACAGA
>JABJCZ010000469.1 GCA_018668475.1 Alphaproteobacteria bacterium
CGGTATGTTCGTTGGGGCCTTGCCAGGCTTTACCACACTCATGGCGATGGCAATTTTGTTGCCGATTTCCTTCTTTCTTGATCCTTTGTTGGGCATTCCGTTTCTTATTGGTGTGTATAAGGGCGGCATTTACGGTGGCAGCATTCCGGCAATTCTGGTTTCCATGCCGGGAACCGGTGCAGCTGTGGCGACCACCTTTGATGGCCCGGCCCTAACCAAAAAAGGCCAAGGCCGTAAAGCGTTGGAAATGGCGCTATATGCATCCGTCTCGGGTGACCTGAGCAGTGACATCATTACCATCGCTGCCATTGGCCCGATTGCCGCTGTTGCTTTGTTGTTGGGCCCGCCGGAACTGGCTGCCATCTTATTCCTAGCCCTAATCGTTATTTCTGCGACCTCCAGCGGCGTATTCGTCAAAGGGCTATTGATGCTGGCGGCAGGCTTGTTCCTGGCAATGATCGGACAAGACCCCATTGGGGCGCTTTCCCGCTTTTCATTCGGCATCACGGAAATCGAAGCCGGTATTCCTTTGTTGCCGATGCTAATTGGCGTTTTTGCGTTGCCTGAAATTTTCGTGAATATTGAGAAAAAAGCATCCCAAATTATTAATGCCGATGATCTCAAGATTTCTGGCGAACCGCTTCGGTGGCACGAATTCAAAGCCTGTATTCGCACGATTATCCGTTCCACCATGATCGGTACCTCCATCGGGCTTATACCGGGCGTGGGACAAGTTGTTGCCGCCTTCATGGGCTATGCTGCGGCAAAAAGTGCTTCGCCGACACCGGAAGAATTCGGCAAAGGTAAGCTTGAGGGCATCGCCGCCGCCGAGGCCGCCAACAATGCTGTGAATGGACCGACATTGGTGCCGCTTCTGACCCTCGGAATTCCAGGCGACAACCTGACGGTTATTCTCGTCGGTGCCTTCATTGCCCAAGGTTTGCGGCCTGGACCACAGCTTATGGAACAACAAGGCCCCTTGGTCTTTGCAATTCTGATTGCCATGGTCTTTGCTAACATATTGTTCCTCGGCATCGGCAAGGTCTGTATCCCCTTCTTCGCCAAGGTCGTCACCATTCGGAAATCATTCTTGTTGCCGCTGACCCTGGTGTTTGCGTTTGCTGGAACATGGGTGTTCCGCGCACAACCTTCGGACCTGGCAATCTTGGTTATCTTTGGTGCTATCGGCTATATCTGCAAGAAATTGCATTTCGATGTAACGCCGATGGCCATGGGCTTCATTTTAGGGCCGACGTTGGAGTATTCCTATGGCCAAAGTGTGATTTTGGCACAGGATCAATTGCTCCACTTCTTGTTTATCGAGCGCCCAATTACGGCGACGATCCTGTTGTTGACCCCCGTCGCGACGTTCCTGATGTGGCGGCGATCAAAGCGATTGCAGGCACAATTTAATACTGAGGAATAGAAAAGCGAGATATCAATTAACACAGTAATGTCTCATTGATGCCCTTTAATTAAGGGGCTCGCTTCTATGATGGCGCCGCATCCATCGCCATAATTTTGGATGCAAAACTGACGCAAGTTTAACTGGGAGAAAAAGTATGAATTTTAAGAAGATCTCCACAATGCTACTGGGCACGTTAGCCCTTGTTGGCATGATGGGTGTAGATACAGTTCGGGCAGAATTTCCTGAAAAACCGATCACCCTAATTCTACCGCTTGGTGCTGGTGGATCGCACGACCGTAACGCTCGTGTGTTTACGAGTGTTATTCCGCAATTTCTTGGTAATGCCGTTATCGTGAAATTGATGCCGGGTGCATCCGGCCAAGTTGGCACCGCAGCCGCCGCAAAAGCGAAGCCTGATGGCTATACCTTGCTGTTCACGCATAACTACTACGACCAACTGCAACAGCATGTTAAAAAGCTGCCGTACAATACGACGAGAGATTTTGTCTCTGTGGGACAGTTGAATTCTGGAACGTTCTCCGTGATCGTTCGTGCTGACAGCCCGTTTAAATCCTGGAAACAGTTGGTTGCTCACGCAAAGGCCAATCCGGGAAAATTGAAACTGGCTCATAGTGGTAATTGGGGCGCGACGTTCACTCCTGCGCTGCAATTGTTCACCGAAGCAGGTATCGCCGGTAAAGTTGTTATGGTGCCTTATAAAGGTGGCGGACCTTCCCTGCGGGGCTTCCTCGCTGGCGAAGCGGACTTTACCTTCCAGTTCAAGTCCACCATCAAAGCCCAAGGCAAGAAAGTTCGCGTTCTTATTAGTGCTGGTAAAAAATCTCAATTCCCACCTGCACCGACGTTTGGCGAACTTGGCTATAGCGCAGACCTCGGTCTGATGCGACGCATCGTTATGGCGCCGCGTGGCATTCCTGCTGATCGGTTGGCCAAACTACAAATGGCTCTGCAGAAAATTCAGAAGTTCAAAACATACAAAAGACTGATCAAGGCTATTGGTGAAGAAACAGACTTCATCAACGGCCCGGATTACGAAGTCCTGCGTCCAAAACAAAGTGCAGGATTTGAAAAATTGGTTAAGAGCCTGATGGGCAAGTAACCACCTCTATCTCTAAAGAATTAGCGCCCTTGGCAATGCCAGGGGC
>JABJCZ010000466.1 GCA_018668475.1 Alphaproteobacteria bacterium
ATAAAAATCTCCAGATACAACTTTTGCAGGAATATTAATTCCAGCTAATGGAAAAGGCTCTTTTTTATTTGCCGATAAAAGTGATTTTTGAATTTCTCCTACAATTTCAACTTCTTTTTGCATCTTGTTCTGCTCAATCATATCTTTGGCCATTTTGGCATTTCTAATGGCTAACGCAGCAGGTGTTGATAAAAGTTCTAAAAGCTTACGATCATCTTCAACAAATAACTTATCATCTGTTTTTTTATTTAAACAATGAATTACTCCAATACATTCGTTTGCTACAATTAAAGGAGAACATAGTACAGAGTGAGTTGAAAAATTAGTTTTATTATCTAAATCAAAATAAAATTCTGCAATTTCTCTTACATCTTTTCTAACATCACCAACTCTTATACATTTTTTAAGCTCAACAGCTCTACCCATTACTCCGTCTTTTAAATCTAATTCATAATCTTCTAAATATTCCTGATGAAGAGAAGCAATGCATTCAAATTTTTTTCTATTACTATTAATTAAAAAAATGTTTGCAGCTTGAGCGTTTAGTCTTGCAATAATAAGTTCCAATGCAGTTTGTAAGGTTTCATTTAAATCAAGCGAGATAGCAAATTCTTGATTCATTTTATTAATTATTTGAAGATCTATGTTATCTTGTGTTTTTTGTGCTGGTTCAGAATTTTCTGGTTTTTTTGATTTAAAAAACATCATTTTATTAACTAGTATTTTAACTCTTTTTTGTTAAATTTATCAAATATGGAAATCATATTCTATAGTCCAAATTTGTATGTACACTTACATGATGCCGTCTTGATGGTCCAACTATTAATAGGCGGTTTTGCTGAATTTGCTGGACAATTTAAACTATAATTAAAATTTTATTTAGTAGTGGATTTTTTTCTAATCATTTTAATTGGTGCTCTTTTTGGGAGTTTTGCAAATGTTTGTATTTACCGGATACCTTTAGAAAAAAGTGTAATAGGTGGGAGATCGTACTGCCCTAAGTGTAAAAAAAAAATAGTTTGGTATGATAATTTTCCAATTTTATCTTATTTGATAATTAATGGTAAATGCCGAAAATGTAAAAAATCAATTCCAATACAATATCCATTAGTTGAATTTTTAAATATCATATTCTTTTTTATAATTTATTTTCTATTTAGTTTTTCTATTACATCTTTGTTGTTAATGATTTTAACATTTACTTTTATTATTATTTTTTTTATAGATTTAAAACATTATATCATTCCTAATGTTTTAACTTTTCCTTTAATGATTTTAGGATTTCTAAAATCATTTAGTCCTGACTTAAACTCCCTGTTCCCAAATTTTATTAATTCATTAGTTGGAGGAATATTTGGTTATACAATTATTTGGACAATTATATTTTTTTATAAGCAGGTAAAAAATAAAGAAGGCATGGGTCTAGGTGATGCAAAACTATTAGCTGTAATTGGTTTTTGGTTTGGTTGGATGGCAATACCTTTTGTCTTATTTAGCTCTTCAATAGTTGCATTAATTTTAGTAATTCCAAGTCTATTAAATAGAACTAAGAAATTTTCATCACAAATACCATTTGGTCCATATATTGTTATTGGATGTATTTTATATGTGGTATTTATAGAACAATATAAATATTTGTTATTTGGATGAAAAATAAAAAACTAATTTCTTTAAGTATTCTTTTAATTTTTTTTATAACTCTTAAAGTTATTAATCCATCTATAATTCAAAAAATTTCTTTTATTAATTATGATTTTTATCAAAAAGTTTTTAACAGGGGTGAGGTCACAGATGTTACTATTATTGATATTGATGAAAAAAGCATATCTAAGATTGGTCAATTTCCGTGGCGTAGAGATGTTTATTCAAAAATTTTATATAATCTAAATCAATATAATCCATTAGCTATAGCTTTTGATATTGTGTTTAGTGAGGAGGATAAGCAAAATCCTAAATCTTTACTTTTGCAACTTCAAAAAGAGAGTGATCAATTCATTGACATCGAAGTTCCAAATACAAATCAATTATTTATTGATAGCTTGTCAAAATCAAAGGTCATTTTGCCAATTCTTGGAGAGCCCAATGATAGTTTTATAAAAAATAATTCAAAGCCAAAACTAAGAGTACTTGCAAAAGGTAATGATCCAAGAAATTATATTTATAAAT
>JABJCZ010000169.1 GCA_018668475.1 Alphaproteobacteria bacterium
CAAAGGCGAGTGACGGGTCCTCTTCGTGCAGTTTCGCCATGACGCCCGATAACTTGACCTCATCGTCCCGCTTGGCTGCCCGCACCGCAAGCCCATAGACCGGTGGCAGAATGCTCTCTGCCGGAAGCTCCTCTACGGTGCCGCCTTCAGCGGCCAGAACAGTGCCCGTTGGCACATCGTCCAGCCGGCCAAAGCCGACAAGATCACCAGCGCTGGCCTCGCCGATTTTTTGCGGCGCCTGGCCCTGAAGATCATACAGGCCGGAAATTCGCCCGCCGCTCGAAAGCGGCATGCCGTCCTTGAAACTTCCGCGCCAGACCCGAACAAGGCTGGTCTTGCCGCCGCCCGCCTGGGACACATAGGTCTTCAATACCTGTGCAAGCGGCCCACCGTCGCCGATGCCACGCCGACCGACCGCCTTCGCCGGCGAAGGGCCAAGCGACAGAACAGCGTCCAGCAGGCGGCGAACACCCCAGTCGCGCTCAGCCGAGCCCATGAGCACCGGGATCACCTGCGCGTTGCCCAAGGTCTCGTGAAGGTAATCCCGCAGCTCTTCTTCGCCAGGAACCTGGTCTTCGAGCAGACTTTCCAGCAGTGAATCATCAAAATCAGCAAGACTCTCATAAAGCTGCGTGCGGGCCTGGCCCTCGCGCTCGGCCACCGATTCCGGCGCTTCGATATCCGACGACGGTGCACCATCCTCGTAGTGATGCGCCTGACCGGAGATGAGATCGACGTAGCCGCTCACCGAATCAGCGTCACGAATGGCGACATGGCAGGGAACAAAAGCCCGCGACGACATCGGCGCCAGAGCCTCCACCAGCTCACCGACCCGGACCACGGATTCGTCCATCCGGTTGGCGAACAGCATCGCGGGAATATCGTTATCGCCGAGCATTCGGAAAATCCGCGCCATCGTCCACACCCGGTCAATATCGGGATCACAGACGATGATCGCGAGATCAACGCCGGTCAGGGCATTGAGCGTTTCCTGCGAAAATTCGACCGAACCGGGGCAATCCAGCAACGTTAGCTTCTGGCCGCCGTGGTTTAGGCTGGCCACATTGAGTTCGACCGTCGAGCCCCGGGCACGCGCTTCGGCCGAAGCGTCGCCAACCGAAGTACCGTCCGGAACCTTGCCCTTGCGGTCGATCGTATCGCTTACATAAAGAAGTGATTCTAGAAGAGTGGTCTTGCCGCTCCCGAAAGGGCCCACCAGAGCCACACTTCTGGGTCCAGCGTCATTCGTCGCCGTCATGCCGTTCTCCCATTCGCCCGACCCGGGAGCACCAAACGGGGCCGCCGGGCGGATCCGTCAACAACATTGAGGCACGTCGCCGCTTCGAAATGTCAGCGTTCGACCTTCTGCCACGCTATCCAAGTGGCCGACGGAGGCAGAAACCGCCAGCAGGAGAACCAATGGTTCCAAGGCTGCGACCGAAAATCAAGATTGAATCGAGTCACAGGCATGACCGTCAGGGCTGGCCGTGCTGCCGACACCACGATATTGTCAGACGCATGCGCATCGTTCAGGCAGGTACAGACCACTAAATGAGCATCTGGGGAAAATTGATTGGCGGGGCCGCCGGTTTTGCCATCGGCGGGCCGATCGGGTTGATGGTCGGCGTCGCTGCGGGCCATATTGCCGACAACGTGGGCAGTGGGGGGCGCAGCCGTCGTCGGCGCCTGCCCCGCAGTGCAAAGTCCAAACAGCAGATTTTTGCCATCGCCCTTATTGTACTGGCAGCCAAAATGGCCAAGGCCGATGGTCAGGTTACCCGCGACGAAGTTGATGCCTTCAAGCGCCTGTTCAAGGTGCCGCAGGAGGACATGAAAGCCGTCGGGCGGATTTTTAACAAATCTGCCAGCGATGCCGATGGCTTCGAGCCCTACGCCAAACAGGTCGCTGAGGTTTTTGCTGAGCATCAGGACGTGCTGGAGGAGTTTCTTGGCGCCCTGATGCACATCGCCCTCGCCGATGGCCATGTTCATCCCGAAGAGCGCCGCTTCCTGCGTGAGGTGGCGGATATTTTCGGCTTCGATGACGAACACTTCGAGCGCGTCACAGCCCAGCATGGCGCATCTGAAGCCGACGACCCTTACGGTATTCTCGGCATTTCCATGAACGCCACGGACGATGAGGTCAAAAGCGCCTATCGCGCACTTGTCCGCGCCAACCACCCCGACCACCTGATCGCCGAAGGCGTACCTGAAGAAGTGGTCAACCTTGCCACTGAGAAACTGGCAACAATCAACGACGCCTACGCCCGCATCGAACGCCAGCGCGGCCTCTGAACCCGGGCCAAGTGCCCCTCCCCCGACGATAAGACCCCCCAATGTCTCCGTTTCACATTCTGCTCGCAGTCATGGTAGCCGCCATATTCGGCTTTGGTTTCGTGCCATCGAAAATTGGCGTGGCCAGCTACCCACCGCTCTGGTTTCTGGCCGTTCGCTTCGCGCTGGTCAGCCTGTTGTTGATCTGGTTCATCCGCCTGCCACGCGGGCAATGGAGAGCTGTTCTGGTCTTCGCGTTTGTCATGGGGATCGGCCATTTTTCGCTTTCGTATCTCGGCATGAAAGCCGGAGCCGAAGCGTCGCTCGCCGCATTACTGTGGGTTATGCAGGCACCAATTTCCGCCGCGCTTGCGTTTATCATGCTGGACGAGAAGATACGTTGGCGTGCGGTCGCCGGCCTGATCATGGCGCTGGCCGGCGCGGCGATACTCATTGGCGAGCCCCGCCACGTCGGCAATTACCTGGGCATCGGACTGGTTGGCGGTTCCGCCGTGCTTGGCGCCTTTGCCAATATCCTCGGCAAGCGCCTTGGCGCGGTCGAGCCGCTTACCCTGCAGGGGTGGAGCGCCGTTGTCGCCTTGCCCGCCTTGCTCGTGCTGTCGTTCATTTTCGAAGATGACCAAATTACCAGCATCGTCAATGCGCCGTGGGAGGCTCACGGCTCTCTGCTCTATCTCGTCTTCCTGTCATCCATGCTTGGCTACGGCACCTATTGGTGGCTGATGAAGCGCTACAACGTGGCGACGACGGTATCAATTTTTCTGATGGTGCCGGCATTTGGCGCGGTTGGCGGTGTGGCAGTACTGGGGGATGTATTCACGTGGCAATCGGGCCTCGGCGCCGCCGGCATGCTCGGCGGTGTGGCACTACTGATGTTGCGCCGCGAGCGCGTCATCAAGACCACGCCGCTTCAGCCCGAGCCGTGAGCACCCATATTTCTGTGCTATCATCTGCCATGCGACCCCGATGCCTCCGAGGGAACTCACTGCTTTGGCTTTGACCATCACGCCCTTTCCCACGCCTAATCAGGACGAGCGGCCACCTGAGGTCAACGACATTGACACACTGGTGCTGCACTACACCGGCATGCGCAGCGCCAACGACGCGCTCAACCGAATGCGCGACCCTGTCTGGAAGGTCAGCGCGCACTGGTGCGTTGATGAAGACGGCACGATCTACAGTCTGGTGCCGGAAGAGATGCGCGCGTGGCACGCCGGGGTCAGCTGGTGGCGCGGGCGGTCCAACCTTAACGACCATTCCATCGGGATCGAGATCGTCAATCCGGGCCATGAGTTTGGCTATCGGCCATTTCCGGCGGCACAGATGAACGCGCTGATCCAGCTGTGCGAAGCGATCCAGGCCCGTCATGTGATCGACCCGCGAAATGTGGTGGGCCATGCCGACATCGCGCCATCCCGCAAACGGGACCCCGGCGAACTGTTTGACTGGGCCCGGCTGGCGCGTGAGGGCATTGGCGTCTGGCCGGAACCTGTGGCCGAGCCCGACCCCACACTTTCTGTCACCCGGCCGGAACAGGGCCGCCACGTCCGTGACTGGCAAAGCCGCCTGACGCAATTCGGCTACGGGCTGTATGAAGACGGGGTCTTTGGCGAAGAAACCGAACATGTGATCACTGCCTTCCAACGCCATTTTCGCCAGGCCCGGGTCGACGGCGTGCTGGATGCCGGCACTGGCGCCATCCTGAAACACCTGATTGCAGCAGACGACTAGCTGCCAAACCATCGCGTCCGCTGCTCCGGCATCGTGCCAACAGACTTTCGACCATTGACGGCGCCTAGCGTGCGGCCTACCTAGGGGTTGCCAGATGGCCGGGCGGCCGCTCTTTCGCTTGCGGAAGGGAGGAAAGTCCGGGCTCCACGGAAACACGGTGCCGGGTAACGCCCGGCGGGGGCGACCCTAGGGAAAGTGCCACAGAGAGCAGACCGCCGGCCGATCGGGCAACCGTTCTGGCCGGTAAGGGTGAAAGGGTGCGGTAAGAGCGCACCGCGTGGCCGGCAACGGTCACGGCACGGTAAACCCCACCGGGAGCAAGACCAAGTAGGGGCGGCAGGTAAAATTGCGTTCGCGTTATTTTACACGGCGTGTTTTCGCGCCGGTCGCCCGGGTCGGTCGCGTGAGGCACTCGGTAACGGGTGTCCCAGATGAATGGTCGCCCGCCTCGGCTTGTCCGGGGCGACAGAACCCGGCTTACAGGCCATCTGGCACTATCTTCACTTCCAAAGCAGGCGGACGGAACGGCATGTATCGCGCCCGGAAGCGGCGTAACCCCATATATTGGGGACAGCATAGTCAATAAACACTATATAGCGCGTACCGGAAAGAATGACGCCCGGACGTAGCGCCCTGCAACGATGAGCTTGTAATATTCTCTTTGCTATATACGAAATGAGAACATACATAGAACAAATATTCGCCCCGGTAATTTTCAATGTAACTATTTGATCAACTTTCCACCGCCAACGAAGAACTCTTGAGGACCTTCAGAAGACGGATTGTTACCTGAGCAAACACTCGGAAAGACTTGGAAATACTTGCAGTTCCACATTGACGCCCATATTTGCCCATGATATCCCATGGCGTCCCATAGTGCCGGAGTCGCGCCGGAGGACCCGGCGCACAGGCCCATAACAAGGCCCGATTACAGGCAGGGTTTGGGACGCGGACAGGGTATCTGGAGTGGCGGCTGTGGCGTTATTCACTGGCCATATTGTTAATAAAGTCGACAAGAAGGGGCGGGTTTCCGTACCGGCTCATTTTCGCGCGCCTTTGGCCGGCCAGAGCTTCCACGGCATCGCCGCCTATCCATCGCCGGATGGGGCTGCCGCCATTGAAGGTGCGGGCATCGAAATGCTTGAGCGCCTGTCGCAGCGGTTCTCCAACGCCAACCCGTTTTCGCCTGAGTTTCGCAACGCGCGTCTCGCCCTGTTTTCCAATGTCGATCAACTGCCCTTTGACGGCGAGGGGCGGATCATGCTGCCGCCCCGGCTTGTTGAGAAAGCCGGCATTGATGGCCAGGCCGCCTTTGTCGGCCTCGGCGATACATTCCAGATATGGGAACCCGCCACCTTTGAGGTCGCCCGCGAGTCCGCAATGGAACGCGCCTTCGAGGAACTGGCTTCACTTGAACTGCCACCCGTCGGCGGCAATGGAGAAGGCGCATGAGCGCCGACATCCCCCAGGTCGCCGCAACAATCCCGAACGCCCCTCATGCACCCGTAATGCTGGCCGAGGTTCTGGCCGCGCTTGAACCCAGGGCCGGCGGTATATATGTCGACGGCACCTTTGGCGCCGGCGGCTACACGACTGCAATACTGGACAAGGCAGAATGCCGCGCCATTGGCATTGACCGCGACCCCATCATCATCGAACGTGCGCGCGCACTCGAAGCGCGTTACGCCGGTCGCCTGCGCCTGGCTGAAGGCCGCTACGCAGACATGGAAGCGCTCGTCGGCGATGACGGCGCCACCGGCGTTGACGGAATTGCGCTCGACCTCGGCGTCTCATCAATGCAATTGGATGAGCCCGAACGTGGGTTTTCGTTTCGCCATGACGCGCCCCTCGACATGCGCATGGAACAGAGCGGCGAAACAGCGGCGGATTTCGTCAACAGCCGCGACGAAGCAGAACTTGCCCGGATTATTTTCACTTATGGCGAGGAGCGCCGGGCCCGCGCTGTCGCCCGCGCTATTTGCGCCGCCCGCAGCGAAAGCCCGATCACCACCACAGGCAGGTTAGCCTCAATCGTCCGTGCAACGGTCCGCAAAGGCACGTCGCGTATTGACCCCGCAACTCGCACTTTTCAGGCGCTGCGCATCGCGGTCAACGACGAGCTTGGACAGTTGGAGCGCGGCCTTGAAGCCGCCGAACGCCTCCTCAAAGCCGGCGGACGGCTTGCCGTCGTCTCCTTTCATTCGCTCGAGGATCGCCAGGTCAAAACGTTCTTCAAGGCGCATAGCGGTGAAAACCCGCGTGCCAGCCGGCATATGCCAGAAGTTGCCACACAATCGCCCGATCCTGCGTTCAAACTACTGTTTCGTGGCGCCCGTCAGGCTGGCGAAACTGAGACCGATACAAATCCACGCGCGCGCTCGGCCCGACTGCGCGCAGCAATACGCACGGCGGCGCCGGTGGCCAAAGGGAGGGTCGCGGCATGATCCGTCCCGTCACACTTGTCTGGGTTGGTCTCGCGGCGATCGTCGCGGTCTCGCTGTTTCTCGTCAAATACAAGGTGCAAGGCCTGGACGAACAAATGGCAACGCTGGATGCCGAAAAGCGCGCAACGCAGGAAGCCATACACGTGCTCGA
>JABJCZ010000170.1 GCA_018668475.1 Alphaproteobacteria bacterium
CACCAACGACATCGCCAAGGGGCTTTCGACGCCAGTGGCCAACGCCCAGCGCCTGAAGTGGTTCTTCGCCAATGCTATTGGCGGCGGATCCGGTGACCGCGAAATGATTGAAGTGCCGCAGCTCGGTGAAAGCGACCCGGCATCGGCGCGCCAGGTCCAGCGCTCATTGCTGGCCGGTATCGTCCGCCCGCGCCTTGAAGAAACCTTCGAGATGGTGCGCGATGTAATCGATCGCTCCGGCACCAGCGCCATTGCCGGTCGGCGGGTCGTATTGACCGGTGGCGCAAGTCAGCTCACCGGCATCGCCGACCTTGCCAGTCAAATTCTGGACAAACAGGTACGCCTTGCCAAGCCCCTGCCCTTGCCCGGCCTTGCCGAGGCCGCCGCCGGCCCCGATTGCGCCGCGGCTGCAGGGCTTCTGGTTTACGCAACACAAAAACACAGCGCGCCCAACGGGCGGTCTATGGACCGCCGGGCTCCGCCGCCCTGGATGGCGGACAGCGCGCTGGGAAGGATCGGCCAATGGCTCCGCGACAACTTCTGATGCTGGCATATGTCCAAGAACCGGCACGGGCGCGCGCAGTCTGCGGCACGACAACCCGGCCACCTGCTGCCGTTGCAGGTGAGCACGGGATCACGCTCGCGGGAGAATACGGCAATCACGCTTTCAATGACCCTTTCTGGAGGTTCTCATGACCATCGACTTCAGGCCGCAACCGCTTGAGGAATCTAAGCCGCGCATAACCGTGTTCGGCGTCGGCGGCGCCGGCGGCAATGCAGTTAACAACATGATCAACGGTAAGCTGGAGGGTGTGGATTTCGTTGTCGCGAACACGGATTCACAATCCCTGACCGGATCGCTCGCAGAGCATCGGGTACAGCTTGGCGTCAACATTACCAATGGTCTGGGCGCTGGCGCCCGGCCCGACATCGGCAAAGTCGCCGCAGAGGAAGCCGTTGACGACATTCAGCGCTACCTCGATGGCAACAACATGGTGTTCATTGCCGCGGGCATGGGCGGTGGCACCGGCACCGGAGCGGCGCCCGTCATTGCCCGGGCAGCTCGCGAACAGGGCATCCTGACGGTCGGCGTTGTGACCAAACCGTTCCAGTTTGAGGGTGTGCAACGCATGCGCCTTGCCGAGGCCGGCATTGAGGAATTGCAGGCCTATGTCGACACACTGATTGTCATTCCCAATCAGAATCTCTTCCTCATCGCCAACGAAAACACTGGCTTTGCCGATGCGTTCAATATGGCAGATGACGTGCTCCACGCGGGTGTGCGGGGCGTCACGGACCTGATGATCAGTCCAGGCTTGATCAACCTCGACTTCGCCGATATTCGCACTGTGATGGGCGAAATGGGCAAGGCCATGATGGGCACCGGCGAAGCCGAAGGTGACCAGCGGGCCCTTGAAGCCGCCGACAAGGCAATTCACAACCCGTTGCTCGACCATGCCTCGATCGAAGGGGCTCAGGGTGTCCTCATCAACATTACCGGCGGGGCCGATATGACCCTGCACGAGGTTGATGAAGCCGCGTCGCGGATTTGCCGTGAGGTCGACGAGAACGCCAACATCATCTTTGGCACGAGTATTGATCAGGAGCTGGAAGGCGGCATGCGGGTCGCAGTGATCGCCACCGGTATTGATGCTGAATCAGTTCGCGAACCAGTGCCCGAAGTACCGGACAACGTCCATGTGCTGGGAATTTCGGCAACCCGCTCCTCTGGTGCAGACACGACAGCCGAAAGCGAAGCGACAGAAACCGCTGATGCACCGGCTGAGCCAGCCATGACTGTTGATGCCCCGGCGGCATCAACGCCCGCCACATCCTCAACATCTGTGGCAACCACCACCGGGCTCACCGCGCCAACGGACAACACAGGTGACGCCGCTGGCCAGGTCGTGGCCGAGGCACCCGCCGAAAAAGTGCCTGCGGCGCCGGTTGGCAAGTCAGTATCCGCCGCTGTAGCTGGCGGCGTGACGGCCCGTTCAACAGTCGGCCCGTCCAAAGAGCCAGTGGCATCATCACCGGCGGCGCCAGCAGCACCGACGGCACCTGCGATGCCGGCAAAACCAACGGCAGAAACGCAACGCAAGGAAGCAGCGTTTATTCCGCGCGCACCGGTTCAACCTGGTGAAACCGCCCGTCGCGAGCCGGAAAAAGGCGCAAATACCATGGACGCCATGAGCGAGGCGGCTGTGGTCAACGCCGGACGGTCCACGAAAAAGCGTGCGCCCTCATTGTTTGAACGGATGACGGGCACCGGTCGTGCGCGCCAGAATGAGGACGAGGCGCCCGCGAAGACTGCTAGCACAGCAGCACGCCCACCGAGCAAAAAGGCAATGGCTGCTCCAGCGCCAAAGGCGGAGGTCTCCAGCCCGCCAGCGACGCGGGAACCGACCCTCGACATGGCCGCAAAACAGCCCGCAACGCCCGTTGCGAGTACGCCAGCAAGCGATGAAGAGGATCCGCTCGAAATCCCTGCATTTTTGCGTCGCCAGGCCAACTAGGACTGGTATCCGCAGATATGCCGGAAAGGGCGTAACATTTTGTAACAAAGCGTGATTTGTGCGTTTCGGAGGGGGCTGTTACTACCCCTCCGAAGCGCTCTTTTTGTACGATTCGGTCAAAATTGGGCGGCCTGCCGACTAATTGCCTCTTTTTAGGGCGGCAGGAGAAGATGAGAAGGAACGGTCAGGCAGCTCCGGTTAGCGCTGTGTGACACTAACGGAGTAGCAGGTAACGTGACCAATCAGCGGCAAATTATCCAGCGGCAGACGACACTCAGAAAGCCCATTCATTGCGCCGGCGTCGGCGTGCATTCGAATGTTGGCGTGTCACTGACCATGCTGCCGGCTCCGGCTGATACCGGCATCCGTTTTCATCGCACGGACCTTGGCGCAAATGCCGTTATTGCGGCGCACGCCGACAACGTGATTGATACGACATTATGCACCGTGCTCGGTGCCAAAGGATTTAGCGGCGCGCTGCGCGTGGCGACGGTAGAACACCTGATGGCTGCCCTCGCCGGCGCCGGCATTGACAACGCAACACTTGAAATTGACGGCCCGGAAGTGCCGGTCATGGACGGCAGCTCCGCGCCGTTTGTATTTTTGCTGGAATGCGCTGGCACGCAGATGCTGAACGCGCCACGGCGCGGCATTCAGGTGCTTGAGGAAATTCGCGTCGACGAGGGCAACCGGATGGCTCGCATTTTACCTGCGGACCGGTTTTCATTGTCCTGCACTATCGAGTTTGACCACGCGCTGATCGGCAACCAGTCCGTCGGGTTTGACTATGATGGCAACTTCAGCAGCGAGCTGAGCCGCGCCCGGACCTTCTGCATGGAAGACGACGTGCTGAAAATGCGGGCCGCAGGCCTCGCCCTTGGTGGCTCGCTCGACAATGCAGTCGTTTTCAGCAATGACAGTGTGCTGAACGAAGGCGGCCTGCGCTATCAGGATGAGCCGGCCCGCCACAAGGCGCTGGACCTGTTCGGCGACTTGACGCTTGCCGGCGCGCCGATTATCGGCCGGGTGGAGACGTTCCGCGCTGGTCACGCAATGAACCATCGCTTGGTGACCGCCCTGCTTGAGAATACTGCCGCTTGGCGGATGGTCGACATGGTTGAGCATGACGTTCTTGAGGATATGCCCATCGCAGCCGCCGGTGGTGGCGCCTGACCGGGCGGAAACACTGTTTCTTCCTCCTGAAGACACGCCACAATCCATCGCAATAATATGCCTAGCCTCACCGGCATAGCTGGTGGCGGTTTTTTCACGTGATATAATCAGTCAGTATATTGCCTGTCGTATCACTTTAATGGCCAAAACTTTGCTCCAGACCCTGACCTTTCTGCCTCGCGCCACAATCCGGCCAGCTCTCCTATTGATTGCTGTGCTGGCACTGGCTGCCTGCTCCACGACCGACGAAGATGCCTATGTAGAACGCCCTGTAGAGAACATCTATAACGGGGCGATGGACCTCATGTTCGACGGCAATTACCAGCTGGCAGCCCGGGAGTTTGATGAAGTCGAGCGTCAGCATCCCTATTCCACCTGGGCCAATCGGGCGCAGGTCATGGCCGCCTACAGCTACTATCAGGCAAACGCCTACGACGAGGCCATCATCGCTGCCGAACGCTTTGTTGAGCTGCATCCCGGCCATGACGATGTGGCCTATGCCTATTACCTGATCGCCATCTCCTACTACGAGCAGATTTCGGATATTGGCCGCGACCAGAAGATGACGTCGCTGGCCCTGACCTCGCTGGATGAGGTGGTTCGTCGCTTCCCCAGCTCAACCTACGCCCGCGACGCCCGGCTTAAGACCGATCTTGCCCGCGACCATCTCGCCGGCAAGGAGATGGCGGTGGGGCGCTATTATTTGACCCGCGACTACTACATTGCCGCCGTCAACCGATTCCGGATCGTTATCGAGCGCTACCAGACCACCAGCCATGTGCCAGAGGCATTGCACCGTCTGGTCGAGTCCTATTTGTCCCTCGGTGTGTATTCCGAAGCCCAGACGGCAGCGGCGGTGCTCGGCTACAACTACCCGGGCAGCGACTGGTATGCGGACTCCTATGCACTGCTGGCAGATGAAGACCTGCGCCCGGCACACGATGAGAAGTCGTGGATCGATCAGGCCTTCGATTCGGTCTTTTAGGGCCGGCACAGGACCACCCACGCGGTGCTTCGCCAACTCAGCATTCGCCACGTCGTTCTGATCGATGCGCTCGACCTCGCCTTCGATAATGGCCTGTGCGTGCTGACCGGTGAAACCGGCGCGGGCAAATCCATTCTTCTCGATGCTCTGGGTCTGGCTCTTGGTGCCCGCGCCAATGCGGCGCTAGTGCAGTCGGGTCAGGCAGAAGCCATGGTAACCGCCGCGCTGGAGCCCGCCCACGACCACCCGGCCTGGGCCCTTGCACAAGCCCATGGCATTGATACGGAAGATGGCGTTTTGCTATTGCGCCGAACCCTGCGCGAGGACGGAAAATCCCGTGCCTTTGTCAACGATCATCCGGTAACAGCGGCGTTCCTCCGTACTCTGGGAGAAGCCCTGATCGAAATCGAAGGGCAATCTGACCGGCGCGGACTGCTTGACCCCACAACCCACCGCGAATTGCTTGATGCCTGGGGCGGCACTGCCGGGCTGGCAGATACAATCGGCACCCTGTGGGATACCTGGCGCGATGCCTCGACCCAGCATGCCGAAGCGATCGCGGAGATGGCACAAGCCGCCCGGGAGGAAGAATTTCTGCGCCATGTTGTGGCTGAGCTCGACACACTGGCACCGGAAGAAGGGGAAGAAGCACGGCTGGATGAAGAGCGCGGGCGCCTGCGCAATGGTCGCAAGATCGCCGACGCGCTGAGCGCTGCCGCCGCCGAAATCGCAAGCGAAGGCGGAGTCGCCGGACGCCTGCGGGCTGCCCACCGAGCCGCTGCATTGGCCGCTAAATATGCTGGGCCCGCGGTTGAGCCCGCCGTTGACGCGCTGGACCGCGCCGCTGTTGAAGCCATGGAGGCCGAAGCCCAGCTCAGCGACGTTATTCGTTCACTTGACCTTGACCCGGCACGGCTCGACTCAATTGAAGAGCGCCTATTCACCCTGCGCGGCGCGGCACGCAAACACACTGTATCTTGCGACCGGCTGCCAGCCGTCCATAGTGAAATGACGGCTCGGCTAGCCGCTATCGACGGGGGAGAGGCGACAATTGCAGGCCTTGCGGCCGCGGAAGTGGCGGCCCTTGCCGCCTATGATGAAGCCGCCACCAAGCTGACCAAAAAACGTGAAGCCGCCGCAAAAAAGCTCGATCGTGCGGTAACCGGCGAACTGCCCCCGCTCAAGCTGGGCAACGCACGCTTTACCACTGCCATTGAACCGCTCGACGATGACACGCCGGCCCGATACGGGCGGGAGCGCGTGCGCTTTACAGTTGCCACCAATCCCGGCTCGGCTTTCGGCCCGCTCGACCAGGTCGCCTCGGGCGGCGAGCGCGCACGCTTTCTGCTCGCCCTCAAGGTGTGTCTGGCAGCGGTTGGTGGCGTGCCCACGGTGGTGTTCGATGAGGTCGACAGCGGCATCGGTGGCGCCGTGGCAGACGCCGTGGGTCTACGGCTTGCCCGACTGGCGGATGCCATGCAGGTCCTGGTTATCACCCATTCGCCGCAGGTCGCTGCCCGCGCCGTGCAACACATGGTGGTCGCCAAGGCGGAGAGCAAAGGCGCTGCACGCACCGGGGTGACAGTGCTGGCCGACGAGGAGCGGCGCGAGGAGATCGCCCGCATGTTATCCGGCGCCCGGATTACCGACGAAGCCCGCGCCGCTGCCGACAGCCTGATGGACGCTGACGGGGCCTGAAATGCTCGCCGGCAATACATCCGATAAACCGCTTGAGACGCTGACCGAAACCGAGGCCATCGCTGAGCTAGCCTATCTGGCAGCCGAAATCGCCCGCCATGATGAACTGTATTATGCAGCCTCGGCGCCGGACCTGAGCGACGCTGAATATGACACGCTGCGCCGGAGAAATTCGGCGATTGAAGCGCGTTTTCCCGACCTTAAGCGCGATGACAGCCCGACCGCCAATGTCGGCGCTGCCCCCGCCGCCGGGTTTGCCCGCATTTCCCATAGCCGCCCCATGCTCTCGCTCGGCAATGCGTTTTCAGCTAATGACATGGTGGACTTCCTGGACCGGGTGCGGCGTTTTCTTGGACTGGCAGAAGATGCCCCGGTGCCGCTGATTGGCGAGCCGAAGATCGATGGCCTTTCCGCCTCAGTGCGTTACGAGGACGGCAAGCTGGTGCAGGCGGCGACCCGGGGCGACGGCACTGTGGGTGAAGATGTGACCGCCAACATGCTGACCATCGATGATTTGCCGAAAGAGCTATTAGGTAGTGATGTGCCGGCACTCCTTGAAGTGCGCGGCGAGGTCTATATGAAACTCGCCGAGTTTCAAGCGCTGAACCGGGCACGACTTGCCGACGACGACAAGCCGTTCGTCAACCCTCGCAATGCGGCGTCCGGCGGGCTGCGCCAGCTTGACGCCGCGTTGACGGCCAAGCGCAAACTGCATTTTTTCGCCTACGCCTGGGGTGATACCAGCG
>JABJCZ010000019.1 GCA_018668475.1 Alphaproteobacteria bacterium
CATGCAAGAATCAACTGGGCGAGGGCCCGCTCTGGGACGTGCAGGAACAGATGATTTATTGGGTGGACGGCAAGAACAGCGAAATCTGGCGACACAACCCGGCCACCGGCGAGACACGGACCTGGAAAACGCCTGAAGACCCTGGCAGTTTCGCTTTGCGCGAGAATGGCAAGGGCCTCGTCGTCGCGATGTGGAACGGTTTTCGGTTCTTTGATCTTGAGACCGGTGAGACGACGGTAATTGAAGATATGGAACAGGATCTGCCGACAAGTCGCTTCAATGATGGGCGGTGCGATCGGCAGGGGCGGTTCTGGGTCGGCTCGATGGATGACAAGCATACCGACCCCATCGGCTCACTTTATCGGCTGGATGCCGACCTCGGGCATGAGGTGCAGGAGCGCGGCGTAATCTGCTCTAATTCAACATGCTTCAGCCCCGATGGAGAGACCATGTATTACGCCGATACCTACATCAACACGATATGGGCCTATGACCTTGATACCGCGTCAGGTCAACTGAGCAATAGGCGGGTCTTCGCGGATACGACCGACATGAAAGGCGTGCCGGACGGCTCTATTGTTGATGCTGAGGGCTATCTTTGGAATGCCATGTGGGATGGCTGGAGCGTCGTGCGGTTTGCGCCTGATGGGACGGTGGACCGGATTGTTGAAGTGCCCGTGCAGCGTCCCACATGCCCCATGTTTGGCGGTAAATACCTGGGTCAATTGTACGTAACCAGCGCGCGAATCGGGCTGGAGCCCGATGACCTTGTGAACCAGCCAGATGCCGGTGCGCTCCTGATGCTGGACCCTGGCGTTAAAGGCGTGCCGGAAACCAGATTCGCCGGCTGAGTCGGGCAAGCGGAATGAGATTTGGCCTTAGAGCCACTCAATCCCTTCGAGCTGCCGCGCGTTACCTTTAGCATCATTGCCGTGCGCGCCAACGCCATGGGGCAAGCGAAAGGCCGCTTCGGTTTCCTTGAGGAACCCGCCATCAAGATAAATTAGCGGTGCAACGGAATTATCGACGCGCACTTCATCAACGAGGCCGATAAACGCGGTGTGACTGCCGCAGTCGACCATGCGCTCGACCGTGCAGAAAATATTGGCCTGTGCATCAATGAGAAACGGCGATTTGGCGCTTTTGATGTCCCAATTGCCGGAATCGAAGCGTTTTTCGCGATCCTTCTTGCTGGAAAACACTTCACATTGTTTACGCTGGGTCGCGTGCAGCACATTGACGCAATAGCTGCCGATCTCGCTCAGGGGGCCATGCAGGGAGGCCGTGCTGTTGACAGCAATGAGGACGGAGAGCGGGTCCATCGACAGTGAAGTCACTGCGGTCGCGGCCATGCCGTGACAGGCCCCGTCTTCCGTGGTGGTGGAAATGATCGATACCGTGGCCGCAAAGCGGCGCATGGCCAGTCGGAAGGCCTCGGTGGTCGTGTCGGATACGGTCGAATTCATGTCTTTGTCTCAACGCGTCTTTTGGTTTGTCCCAGATGATATCTACACAGGTGATGCAGAAGACGCCAGCAAGACCATTGACCACGCGCCATCGGGTGATAATAACTTCATTCGTATGAGGTTTATCAATGCCGCCGGGCCGCTCAGCCGGAAACCTGCGGCCTGTGCTGGAGACGCCCGTTGAAACTTGGTCTTTTCATGATGCCGCTCCACAGCCCGGACCGGGACTACCACACGGTTCTCGAAGAGGATCAGGAAGCCATTTTGTTGGCGGACAAGCTGGATTTTGATGAGGCTTGGGTGGGCGAACACCTTACGGCCAAGACCGAGCAAATTACATCGCCATTGATTTTTCTGGCCTCGCTAGCCAATCAGACGACCTCCATCAAGCTCGGCACCGGTGTTCTAAACCTGCCGCACCATCATCCAGCCTATGTGGCCGGCCACGCGGCGATGTTCGATCATCTGACCAAGGGCCGGTTCTTGATGGGCATCGGGACCGGTGGCCTGGTGTCAGATTTTGAGCTGTTCAAGACGCGGGAAGTGCGCAATCGCGGCGAGATGCTGATCGAATCCATCGATATGATCCTGGCTATGTGGCAGCAGGAGCCGCCCTATGCGCTACACGGCAAATACTGGAACATTGATGTAACGGACACCTTCAGCGAGCAATTGGGGCTGGGTTACATGGCGCGGCCATATCAGCTGCCGCATCCACCCATCGCGATTTCCGCCATGAGCCCGAATTCCAGCAGTGTTCGGTTGGCCGGAGAACGCGGGTGGGGGCCTATATCGGCCAATTTTATCCCGCCCGTGCATATTGCGACCCACTGGACCCAATATGTGGCCGGATGCGAAACGGCGGGGCGGACGCCTGACCCGGCGGACTGGCGTGTGGCGCAAAGTATATTTGTTGCGGACACAGATGAAGAAGCCGAGCGTCATGTGAAGAACCTCGACGGGTCCATGGCGTTTTATTATCGGTATTTGCGGGACCAATTGGTGCCGGCGGGCCTGGGCGGCATTTTTAAATCCGACCCGTCTATGAGCGACAGTGATCTGACTCTCGATTACTTTCTTGATGCCATGATGATTTATGGCAGTCCGGATACGGTAGCCAAAAAACTTTGCACATTGCGGGAGCGTATCGGCGATTTCGGCACGCTGTTGGTGGCCTCACATGACTGGGATGACAAGGCAGCCTGGAAGCGCTCGATGACACTATTGGCTGAAGATGTGATGCCTCAGGTTCGCGATAAACTCGCTAACAGGGCTGCAGCGGACTAGCGCATCAGTGTTCAGGGATTTACAACGATATAGTTGACGATCTCGCGCGCACCTTCGGTCTCGCTCGATACTTTCAACGTCTTTTTAAGTTCTTCTTCCGACCGCGCCCGGCCGATCAGATAAACTGTCGCAAATGCATCCACAGCGACGCGCAAATTAACATCGGCGATCCCCGCGGTACCGATCAGGCGCACGCCGACGGTTGCATCCAGTTCCAGCGCATCGGCCCAGTCGAGCATCTCGTCTTCGCGGGCGGCTTGCTCTTCCTCACTCATAAACTGCACATGCCAGTAGAGCTCACGCACGTCTTCGACCATTTCGACGCGGGACTTGAACTCGTCGTACATGGCCTGATTGTCGAATAGTCCAGTCACCAGCAGACGCTGCTCATAAATTTCGGTAGACGCCTTGATCGTCTCCATATCAGCCATGATGGCGTTGACGTCGATGACAATTTCATTGTCCTTGAGAATGTCCTTTGAGCTACGCGCCTCGATGGCCCTCTCGATAAGCGTCTTCGGCGCCCCCAGTATTTCGTCAAGCAGGGCGTGGGCCGGCAGGGCCCGCATTGCGCCCACCGCCACACTGGCAACTGCGATACCGAGGAAAATTTTTCTGATATTCATGACCGCCGACTCCTGATCTGTGGACACGCCTGACTATACCCCGAGGTCGCACTGTTGCGCTGCCGTTCTTATAGATCAGTCCATTCACAACAACATGAAGGCAAAAATGAGGCGATAGACGTTAAAGTTGTCAGGTGCATGCAAGGAACTAGGGTTGCGGTTCGCGGAGACGACAAATTCTGACACATGACTGAAGCTGGCCCACCACGACAGGCGAGAGTCCTTTCGATCGGTATGATCGCGGCGGCGCAGGTGCTCGCCATGGCGCTGTCGTTTTCGGCCTCGGCAATTGTGCCCGCATTGCGCGTCGAGGCTGAGCTGGATGGCTTCACGGCTTCGCTGTTCACTAGCGCTGTGCAATTGGGTTTTGTCGTCGGCACGTTAGGCAGCGCGTGGTTCGGGATGGCGGATCGATTTGATCCACGCTGGTTTTTTGGCATTTCGACCACGGTTGCTTTGCTGGCCAATGCTGCGCTGCTGTTGCTGGAGCCCGCATCTGCCGGGGTGATCGCGCTGCGCTTTGCGACCGGCATCTGCATGGCAGGTATTTATCCCGTTGGGATGAAGCTCGCGGCGAGTTGGGCGCGCGGCAATATGGGCCTGATGTTGGGGTTACTGGTCGGCGCGTTGACGCTGGGGTCGGCCATGCCCCATCTATTCAACGCTTTGGGTGGTGTTGACTGGCGGGTCACTGTTGCAACGGCCTCAGTGGCTGCTGCGCTGGGCGTGGTGCTGATCGCGCTGACGGGTATTGGCCCCAACTTTGCGCGAAGCCCCAAATTTCAAGCCCGTGAGGCTCTGGTAATCTGGACGTCACGACCGTTGCGGCTGGCCTGCTTCGGCTACCTCGGTCACATGTGGGAGCTGTATGCCATGTGGGCGTGGATCGGCATTTTTCTTGATGCAAGCCTGCGGCTGACAGTTTCTGAAAGTGGCGCGGCTCCCGTTTGGGCCGCGGCGCTAACTTTCGGGACCATCGGTGCCGGTGCGGTCGGTTGCCTGGTGGGTGGCCTGGCAGCTGACCGGTACGGGCGTACAGCAGTTACTATTGGTGCCATGGCGATCAGTGGCGCTTGCGCCATAGGGGTTGGCTTCCTGTTTGGCGCCGCGCCGGTCTGGCTCGTGATCGTCTGTCTGCTCTGGGGCTTTACGGTCGTTGCTGATTCGCCACAGTTTTCGGCCTGCGCGGCGGAGCTTTCCGAGACCCATTTGATCGGGACGATCCTCACACTGCAAACGGGCCTTGGTTTCCTGCTCACGCTGGGGACTATTCATCTGATACCGGAACTGGTTGAGGTCGTGAGCTGGCGCTATGCGTTCGCCTTCCTTGCGATTGGGCCTCTAATTGGAATCTGGGCCATGTGGCGTTTGCGGCGTCACCCGGAGTCTGTGCGTCTCGCTAGTGGCCGGCGTTAATATCCTGAAGAGTTAACGGGCGCGCTTGTTCAGCTCTCGCTGTACGGCGTCGCCATCTATCCATGGCGCGCTTGCCCGCGAAAGCCGCTGCAAGAAGGCCGTTTGCATGTGGGGCACCAGTTTCGACTGCCACTTACGTGTGAAGACGTTCGGGTCCCTGGATAACCATTTGAGAATATTGCGTGCCCGCTTTGCCGAAGGCGGGTGGGGATCGCTGGCCACAGCGGCATAATCAAGTCCCCTTATGGTGGCCTGGGATTCGAAATATTCCGCCGGCGCGCGGGCACGCTCGCCTTGCCCGAACATGACCATCAAGGCGACTGCGAATTCATCAGCGACCGTTTCATTATCGGCCCTCGGGGACCCCCAGTCTCGCAGCAGTGAGTGGCCAAGCTCATGCAGCAAGACAAACAGAAGAGTATCGGCTGCGCGTCGCCCGTCATCGATATCAGCAATAAGGTGTTGCGCCAGCTCCGTGCAGAGGACGATTTCACCGTTGCGGCTGAAGGCATTGGCAAAGCCACATCTGGCAGCTCGTATAGTCAGCGGACCGGTCTGAAATATCCTTTTGACGGCCTTGGTAATTTTCTCCAGTCGCGCTGTCAGGCCGGGTGGCAGTTGATCTTGCGTCGTGTTGAGGTTGCGCCCAGCGCGAATACTGATCTGAAGCTGGCGGGAGGTTTCACCGGCGCGATTATCAAGAAAGAGAAAGTAACGCCCGGTCGTGGGCGCAGTGACTGAGAACGTCATGTGGGCATTTGTTTGGCCTGAAAAGAGGGCGGCTTCGGATTCAGACAGCATGGTAACTTCGATCATGCCGTCGGAGATGATGGATACGTCAATGACCGTGCCGCGAGAAATCACGGGTAGACGAATTGCCTGCCGGTCACCGACGTCCGTCGTAACGCTGATCTCTGCCAGTTGCTCTTTGGACTCGGTGCTGGCGGTCGCATTTCCGGCAGTAAGCGGGGCTGCGAGAAGCAGGACCAATACGAAAAATGCACCGACTAAAGCGTGCGGCTGATTTGCGGCGGCCCACGTGCGACAAACTGCGCGGAAGCATTGCGGATGTTGTGATGCAATCATGGAATCAAGATATCATTGAGATGCGGAGAAATATTGCATCATCCGAGGGCCAGATGACAGGAGAGTAACTCTATGACCGATGATCGGTTTAGTGGTCGTGTCGCAATTGTAACAGGTGGTGGACAAGGTATTGGCCGCGCCATCGCAAATCGGTTGCACCGGGAAGGTGCCGCGGTTTTCGTGTGGGATGTGGACGAAAATGCGGTCGCGGACCTAAAGAGTGTGGGCGAGGGGATGCAAGGCCTCGTTGTCGATATCACCGATGCCGATGCCACTGCGCGGGCCAGTTCGGACGTTCTCTCGGCGGCTGGAAAAATTGATATTCTGGTCAATAGCGCAGGCATCTCTGGCCCGAACGTGCCGACCTGGGAATACGATGTGGCGGCGTGGCGCCGGGTTATCGATATCGACCTTACCGGCACTTTTCTGGTCGCTCGGGCTGTGGTGCCGGCGCTTATCAAAAACGGCTACGGCCGCGTCGTTAACATCGCGTCCATCGCCGGTAAGGAGGGCAACCCCAATGCGCCGGCCTATAGTGCGGCCAAAGCCGGGGTCATCGCGCTCACGAAATCCTTGGGCAAGGAGCTGGCCGACAAGGGCGTCATCGTCAATTGCGTCACGCCGGCGGCTGTAAAAACGGCTATTTTTGACCAGATGAGCGAAGAACATATTAATTACATGTTGTCGAAAATTCCACTTGGGCGGTTTGGGCAGGTGGAGGAAATCGCCTCGTTGGTCACTTGGTTGGCATCGGAGGAGTGCTCATTTTCCACGGGCGCAGCGTTTGATATCTCCGGCGGGCGGGCAACCTATTAGAAGAGAGCTTCCGCAACGCGGATCCTTTGCCGCCCATGTGATGCAGGAACGTTTTGATGGTTGGCCTGCACGTAACCGAATTTTGGCTTTCCGAAGGTGGTTTGAGCGAGCTACCATGAGTTTAGGAAAACGATTTCACGAAAATGCACTTTCTTGCCCTTTGGTATGAGTCGGATACAACCTAACTAATTGTTTTAGCATAAAATAATGGGATTTTTCTTCGCCGACCGAGCAGGCGCCGATCATAGGCGCCCCGATGTAAGGCGTTGGCGATCTAGCTGGTAATCAGGGCGATGGAAAAAACTGG
>JABJCZ010000171.1 GCA_018668475.1 Alphaproteobacteria bacterium
GCCAATCCGCCAGAAGGTGCGTTTATCGCCATCGGGCGGATCTGCACGATTTATTATTTCGCGCACTTCCTCATCATCATGCCGCTGCTTGGCAAGTTTGAGCGCACCCGGCCGCTGCCAGAGAGTATCCATCAGGCAGTGCTCGATAAATCGGGCGGCGCGGCAAAAGGGGGGAACGCATGATGCGGCGGCACCTTCTCGCGGCAGTAGCCGCGCTTACCCTTGGTTTCGGTATTGGTGGCAACGCCATGGCCTCCAGCGAAGCGCCGTCGGCGCCAAGCCGGGACTGGCAGCAAGAAGGCATTTTTGGCACCTTTAACGACGCGGCACTCTTGCGCGGCTTTCAGGTGTTCAAGGAAGTTTGCGCCTCCTGCCATTCGCTCAATTACATCGCGTTTCGCAACCTCGTAGAGATCGGCTTTACGGCTGATGAAGCCAAGGCAATCGCCGAAGAATACGAGGTTGAAGACGGCCCTGATGATGAGGGCGAAATGTTTATGCGCCCAGGGCGTCTGTCTGATAAATGGCCGGCGCCGTTTGCCAATGACAACGCGGCTCGTGCGTCCAACGGTGGCGCCATGCCGCCGGATCTTTCGTTGATCATCAAGGCACGGCCGGGTGGCTCAGACTATATTCATGCCTTGCTTGTCGGGTATGAGGAAGAAGCTCCGGAGCACTTCGAGCTGGCCGAAGGTATGTACTATAATCACTATTTCCCGGGTCATCAGATCGCCATGCCGACGCCGCTGTATGAAGAGGCTGTGGAATATGTCGATGGGACCGAGCCGACGGTTGAGCAACTGGCTAGCGATGTGACGCAATTTCTGGCCTGGGCAGCGGAGCCTGAGCTGGAAGAGCGTAAGCAGACGGGCCTTAAGGTGCTCATCTTCCTCGGTATCTTTACGGCCTTGTTGTTCGCGATTTACAAACGGACCTGGAAGAAACTCAAGCAGGCGCAAAAAACCGAGAGTTGATCTCCGGCATCTTGTTCGCGCTATGAATACGAAAACGGCCCCTCACTGGAGGGGCCGTTTTTGATTCCGGATGTTGCCGAAGTTATTGGTTCGATCAGCCAATAACTCGCCCGGCCACAGCTTCCAGCTTTTTCATCATCTCCGGGTCCCGGGCATCCGGGGCCGTCATCACGGCAAATTCAAGCGCCGTATCGCAGCCGTGCGCGCAGGTGTTCCGGCTACGCTCAATGGTGCCGGCCAAGTGTTTGACGAGGGCCCGTGCATTGGCCGCGTTTGCATGGACGGCAGCGATCACGGCGTCGACCGTGACGTCGTCGTGGTCCGGATGCCAGCAATCGTAATCCGTGACCATAGCGACCGTCGCGTAGCACATCTCGGCTTCGCGGGCGAGTTTGGCTTCGGGCATATTGGTCATGCCGATAACGCTGCATCCCCATGACCGGTACAGTTCTGATTCCGCGAGGCTCGAAAATTGCGGCCCTTCCATGACCATATAAGTGCCGCCGCGCTTGATCGTAATGTCGCTGGCTGCCGCAGCCGCGTCGCCGATACGATCGCCCAGGCGCGTGCACACCGGGCTTGCCATGCTGACGTGAGCGACGAGGCCGGCGCCGAAAAAGCTCTTCTCGCGAGCGAAGGTGCGATCAATAAACTGATCAACGATCAGAAAATCGCCGGGCGCCAATCCGTCTTTCAATGAGCCCACCGCAGAGAGTGAAATAATATCCGTGACGCCGAGGCGTTTGAGAACGTCAATATTGGCGCGAAAATTGATGGTACTAGGGCTCTGGGTATGGCCTCGGCCATGGCGGGGCAGAAAAGCGACGTCGAGGCCATCGAGCCGGCCACACAATACGTCGTCGGACGGCGCGCCGAAGGGGCTCTCCACGTGGCGCCATTCGGTGTCTTCCAGCCCTTCGATGTCATACAGTCCGCTACCGCCGATAACCCCGAGCTTAACGGGCCGCGTCGGTAGTTCGCTCATGCGAGATGCTCAGCAAAATGTGCGAGCGTGCGGGTGCGGGCCAGTTTGGTTGCTTCCGGATTGAAGTCGGCACGTTGGTCGCAGCTGAAGCCGTGCCCGGCGCCCTCATATACATGGACAGGAATGTTCAGGTGCTTCTGGCTAATTGTCTCGACGTCGGCGGGGGGTATGCCGGAGTCCTCTGCGCCGAAGTGCAGGATCGTCGGCGCTTTTGGCGTTTCGTCGGCAAACTCGATGATCTGCCCACCATAGTAGCCGACAGCTGCGTCTACACCTAAGCGGCAAGCAGCCAAAAAGGCGAGCGAGCCGCCCCAGCAATAGCCGACCACACCGACCTTGGCGAAGCCCTCGTCACGCAGCGCCTGAATGGCGGCGGCAACGTCGGCGACAGGTCCGTCCAACCCGACCTCGGCGCGCAGGGCCAAGCCTTCTTCCACGGTTTCCTGGGTGTAGCCAATATCAACGCCGCGCCGGGCGCGATCAAACAGGGCCGGAGAAATGCAGGTGTATCCGTCGGCAGCGAAGCGGTCACACACATCGCGTATGTGGCCGTTGACGCCAAAAATCTCCTGCACAACAACCAGTGCGCCCTTTGGTGTGTCGCCGCCACTTGAGCGCCAGGCATCAAAGGTGTGGCCGTCGGCCGCTGTGATACGAATAGATTCACCCATGGTGTCTCTCCCTGTGTTCGAAAATTCGGATTATTTCATTAGCAGACGCGCGGATTTTGCACCAGCGGATCGCCGGCTCCGGCCCCAGCGGCTCTTGGTGGGCTAGACGTTGAAGCGAAAC
>JABJCZ010000172.1 GCA_018668475.1 Alphaproteobacteria bacterium
CCTCGAGCATGTACAGCGTGCCGGGCTCGCCATCGGTATCGTCATAGCGGAGGTCTGCTCGGCTGATCCCGCGGCAGCCAAGCGCGCGGTGGCTATCGAGCGCCATTTCAAGCGCTTCGGCATAGGCATTTGCGTGGATTGGCGCGGGCATGAAGTGGTCAGCTTTGCCCTCGGTGTATTTGGTTTCGTAATCGTAGAAGCGGCCCTTGGGGCGAATTTCGATGGCGCCCAGCACCCGCTCACCCATTACGGCAACTTGCACTTCGCGGCCCGCGATATAGCGCTCGACCAGTACATCATCGCCGAACGCCCAGTCGTCTGCGCCGAGCGGGGCCAGGTCGGTATCATTGAAAACGATCAGCACGCCAACGCTGGACCCTTCATTGAGCGGCTTGACGACAATCGGCAACTCACCTGCGCCGCCGGCCAGCACGTCGGACCGCGACATCACCCGCCCCTCCGGGCAGCGAATGCCGGCGGCTGAAAACATCTGGCGCGCGACCGGCTTGTCCATGGCGACGGCTGAAGCGAGCACCCCAGAATGGGTGTAGGGGATGCCCAGAACTTCAAGCAGGCCCTGAACGCAGCCGTCTTCCCCCCAACGCCCGTGCAGGGCATTGAAGGCAACATCGGGCTGCATTTTGTCGAGTACTGCCGAGACATCTCGGCCGACATCTACCGTGCTGACCTGGTAGCCCGCATCATCCAGCGCGGTCGCAACAGCCGCGCCCGAAACCAGCGAGACCTCGCGCTCTGCCGACCAGCCGCCCATGAGAACGGCGACATGTGTCCCGTTAGTCATGATTGCGACTTTCGTTCGTTGTGACTTCGGCAGCCGGTGCAGCGTGGTGGCCGATGCGGCGTATTTCCCAGTTGAGTGTCACGCCGGATTCTTCCTTCACCCGACGACGGACTTCCTCGCCAAGCGCTTCCAAGTCTGCCGCTGTGGCGTCGCCCGCATTGATAAGAAAGTTGCAGTGTTTTTCTGACACCTGGGCGCCGCCGCGTTTGAGGCCACGGCAGCCGGCGGCATCGATCAGTTTCCACGCTTTGGCGCCGGGCGGGTTTTTGAAAGTGCTGCCGCCGGTGCGGGCGCGTATGGGTTGGCTCTCGGCGCGGGCATCGGCGATTTCCGCCATAGCGGCGGCAATGTCGTCAGCGGCACCTTCAGTGGCGCGCAGCTCGGCGGCGACGAAAACCCAGTCGTCCGGAAAACTGGAATGGCGATAGGAAAATCCGAGATCGACAGGCGACAGAATGTGCCGGGTCCCGGCGCTGTCCAGCGCTGTTGCCGTCACGACGACATCGATCATCTCACGGCCGAATGCGCCGGCATTCATGCGCAACGCGCCGCCAATAGTGCCGGGCACGCCAGACAAAAACTCAAGGCCGGTCAAGCCAGCGGCGGCGGCGGCCTGCGCGACGGAGGCATCAAGCGCTGCAGCCCCCACGGTGACGCGTGCCTCCGCGCCTTCGCGCGCAATGGAGATATCCGTAAAGCCGCGGCGCAGACGAATTGTTACGCCGGAGATGCCGCCATCGCGGATCAGCAAATTCGAGCCGACACCCAAAACGGTAACTGCCACGCCCTCCGGGCGAAGCCGCAGAAAATCAGCGAGATCATCAACGTCCGCCGGTCGGAAGAGAAGCTCAGCCGCACCGCCGACGCGAAACCATGTGCCTGTGGCGAGGTCGGCCTGTTCGGTCAATCGCCCACGCAACGGCGGCATACGGCTCAGCAGGGTATGGCGGGTCGCGGCCATCATTGACCGTTTCCGTTGGTGCTGGCGCCGGGTCCGGTGGCTTTCTCTTCGCGCAAGCGTGTTAGCGCGGCGGGCAGGTCATTGGCCCATTGGGTAATGTTGCCAGCCCCAAGGCAGACGATGATATCTCCTGCATTGACTAGCGGGTCGACGAGTGCGGCCAACTGATCCGGGTCATCCAACGCAAGCACGTCGCGGTGGCCACGGCCCCTTAAGCCCTCAATCATCGTGTTGTGGTCAAAACCCGGAATCGGGTCTTCACCGGCGGCATGGACGTTGGCGACAATCACAGTGTCGGCATCATTGAAACAGGCGCAGAAATCCTCGAACAAGTCCCGCAGCCGGCTGTATCTATGGGGTTGGACGACCGCCACAATACGCCCGTCATAGGCACTGCGAGCCGAGCTTAATACCGCCGAGATCTCGACCGGGTGGTGACCGTAATCGTCGATCACCGTGACGCCGTCGACCACGCCGGTGCGGGTGAAACGCCGTTTCACCCCGGCGAAATCTGCCAGCCCCTTGCGGATGACATTGTGATCCAGGCCCATCTCATAGCCGATGGCGATAGCTGCTAGCGAGTTGAGCACATTGTGTGTGCCGAGCATGGGAAGGCGCAGTTTTTCGAGGGTCAATCCGGCCCCGCGTACGCGGTCAGCGATGGTGACGTCAAAGACCGAGCCCATCGCATCGGTGGTGATGTTGGTCGCCTTGACATCGGCCTGCGGGCTCAGCCCGTAGGTGATGATGCGACGGTCCCACACCCGGCCTATGAGCGCCTGAACTTCCGGGTGATCGAGGCAAAGCACGGCGAACCCGTAAAACGGAATGTTCTCGATAAACGTCCGGTAGGCGGCGCGTACGGTGTCGAAGTCGCCGTAAAATTCCATATGCTCGGGGTCGATATTGGTGACCACCGCGACTGTTGCGGGCAGCTTTACAAAGCTTCCGTCAGACTCGTCAGCCTCGACCACCATCCAGTCGCCGGCGCCCAACCGGGCGTTGGTCCCATAAGCGTTGATGATCCCGCCGTTGATAACAGTCGGGTCAAGCGCGCCAGCGTCCAGCATTGCGGCAATCATTGATGTCGTGGTCGTTTTGCCATGGGTACCGGCAACCGCGACGGCCCATTTTAGCCGCATTAATTCCGCCAGCATTTCGGCGCGGCGCACCACTGGAATAAAGCGGGCGCGCGCGGCGGCAACTTCGGGGTTGTCGTCGCCGACCGCCGATGACACGACCACGACCTCAGCAGTTTCAATGTTGCTTTCGGCGTGGCCGATAGCAACGCGAATGCCCATGGCCTCCAAGCGTTTCACATTTGCGCTGGCCGAAATGTCGGAGCCCTGAACCTCGTAGCCAAGGTTGTGCATCACCTCGGCAATGCCGCTCATGCCAATGCCGCCGATGCCCACAAAATGCAGACGGCCAATGGTGAGGGGAAGCGTTTTCATTAGGCCGCCCGCGCCGGGGTTACGGATGCGTTGAGGCTGTCGGAAATAACGGCCTCGGCGAGGTTCGCCAGGGCCTCGGCAGCATCGGGGCGGCTGAACCGCCGGGCGCCGTCGGCAAGCGCAATCAGGCGCGTATCGTCTCGCAGCAGTTCGCTCAAGGTGGTTGCCAAGGTCTCGGGGGCTACGGCGGTTTCGGCGATTACTTCCGCGCCGCCAGCGGCGGAAATCTGCCGGGCATTTTCACTTTGATGGTCATCGGTGGCATGAGGGTACGGCACCAGCAAGGCCGGCCGCCCGGCGACTGCGAGTTCCGCCACGGTTGACGCGCCAGCGCGAGCGATCACCAGATGCGCCGCGCCAAGTCGGGTCGGCATATCATTGAAGAACGCCGCAACTTCACCGGCAATGCCGCTGTGGGCTAGAATGTCACGCGCATTGGTCACGTCTTCCTCGCGGCACTGAAGGTTGACGAGCAACCGTCGCCGCAGCGCGTCGGGCAACAAGGCCAACGCCGCCGGTACGGTGCGCCCGAGCGTTCTCGCGCCTTGGCTGCCACCTGTAACCAATAGCCGCACCTCGCCAGTCGGGCCGGGTGGCTGGTAGGTTGCGGCAGCTGTGTCTGCGATATCACTTCGTACCGGATTGCCCGTGCACACAGCGCGCCCCGCGGCGGCCCCCAGGCCCCGCGTTTCGGGAAAACTTGTTGCGATGGCAGCGGTCCCCGGCGCAAGCAGGCGGTTGGCCCGGCCAATCACGGCGTTCTGCTCATGCACGATGGCGCGCACGCGAGCGAGGCGGGCGGCCAGCAGGGTCGGTACGGAGGGATAGCCGCCAAATCCGACGACCAACGACGGCGCGCGGTGGCGCAGTAAGCGGAATGCCCGCATCACACCCAGCCCGATGCGGACCAGTGCGAAAGCTTTTTTGAATGGATTGCGGCCAGCGGGTGAGGCCGCTGACACCACATGGGTATCAAGCTCGCCAAGCGTGCCGCCGTAGGCTCTGGTGCGGCTGTCAGTCACCAGCGTCAGGCGATGGCCACGACGGATCAATTCGCCTGCCAGGGCCTGGGCGGGAAATACATGACCACCGGTCCCGCCGGCGGCGAGAACGATCGACCCGCCTTTGGCGCGGTTCATCTTGCGCCGGGCGGTCATCGTCCGGGCTCCTGTTTGAGGTAGTCGATCCGGGTCAGCGCCAGCACCATGCCCATGCCAATTGCTGTGGCGACCAGTGAGGAGCCGCCGTAGCTGACAAGCGGCAGTGTCATGCCTTTGGCCGGCAACAGGCGAACCGCGACACCCATATTGATGAGCGCCTGCAGGCCGAACTGGGTTAGCAACCCGGCAACCGCCAGCAGGATAAAAAGGTTGGCGTCTTTCAACACGCGGGAGAACCCGCGCAGTACGATGAACGCAAAGAGCCCAACGACGAGCAGGCAGGCGAGAATGCCAAATTCTTCGCCGGCGACGGCAAAAATGAAATCGGTATGGCTATCCGGCAGCAGGCTTTTGACCCGGCCTTCGCCCGGCCCGAGGCCAAACAGGCCGCCGGACTCGAACGCGCGGAGCGATGTATCAACTTGATAGGTGTCGCCGGTGGCGGGATTGATGAAGCGGTCGATCCGGCTCGCCACGTGAGGCAGGGCCGCGTAGGCCGCCGTCACCAGCCCAAGGCCGAGAACCAGTGCTACCGCGACTAGAGCCATCGAGAGCCCGGCGAGGAAAAACTGCACGAACCAAACGGCAGTCACCGTCATGGTCATCCCGAAATCAGGCTGCAGAATCAGGAGGCCGACGACCAGCGCAAACAATCCGCAGGCGATGAGTCGGCCGGGGAACGTCGGCTCAACACGTGCATGTGAGAACATCCAGGCCGCGACAACCGCAGAGCAAGGCTTCAGAAATTCTGACGGCTGTAGTGTGAAACCGCTCAGGTTGATCCAGCGACTGGCGCCCTTAACCTCAACGCCGACGAGCAGGGTTGCGACCATGAGGACAACAGCCAAACCAAAACCGATTACGGCAAGGCGCCGCACGCCGGTAGGTGTCAGCAGCGATACGGCGATCATCACCAGCAGGGCTGGCGCCAGGAATACAAACTGGTTGCGCACAAAATGAAAGGGGTCGAGCCCGATGCGGTTTGCGGCACCCGGTGAGGCCGCCATGATCAGCACCGCACCAGTTGCTGTTAGCAGGATCAGCGCCAGTAATGTCCAGCGGTCGACGGTCCACCACCA
>JABJCZ010000173.1 GCA_018668475.1 Alphaproteobacteria bacterium
ATCCACCTTGCCGTCCGTGTCACGCCAGATTTCCTCGGCGGTCGTGCCCCGGTGAATGGCCGGATTGGCCGGGTTGGAAAACTGCTGCAGCATCACTGCATCTGGATTTTCCGCCACCATCTCTTCGGCCCGCGCAATCGCCCCTTTCATGCCTTTTGGTGCTGGCGTCAGTTCCAGCTCCGCCCCGAGTAGCAGCAGAAGTTTGCGACGCTCCATGGACATGCTCTCTGGCATGGTGAGGATCAGCCGGTATCCTTTGGAAGCGGCGACGAAGGCCAGCGCGATACCTGTATTGCCTGAGGTCGGTTCGACCAGCACGGTTTTTCCCGGGCTCACTTCGCCGCTGGCCTCGGCAGCTTCGATCATGGCAAATCCGATGCGGTCTTTCACCGACGCTAGCGGGTTGAAGAATTCGAGTTTGCAGACGATCTCGGCCTTGACGCCAGCTTCTTTGGGCAGCCGGTTGAGCCGGACCAGCGGCGTGCCGCCAACCGTGTCGATGATGGAATCATAAATCCGTTTGCGTTCGCACGGGTTGGGGATCCGCGACAAATCGGTGCTCATGCTTTCTTATCCTTCCTGATTTGGCCGTTTGGCCTAGATATTGAATTCGGCGCCGAGATCCCCGGCGCGCTTGATCTCGGATTCGGTTGCCCTGCGGCACATATCCTCAATCGTGATTGTGTCGAGCCGGGATTCGAACTCCGTTTGCAGTTCGAGCCAAAGTGGCCCAAGCACGGCTGCCGCGAGTTCGGAATGGGTTTCACCCTGCAACGGGTCCTCTGCCGCTTCGAGTGACCGGACAATGCGGGCGATTTCGCCCACGGTGATGCGCCGTCGCTCGCGGGCCAGCAGATAGCCGCCCTTTGGCCCCCGCACGCCCTTCAACACACCTTCATGCACAAGCTGTTGCATGACCTGCTCGAGGTATCGGTGAGGCACGCCCTGGCGCTTCGTAATGTCGCGGCTGCGTACCGGCGCGGCGCCGCCGTTGTAGGCGATATCGACCACGGCCTCGAGGGCGTAAACCAGTTTTTTGGAAACTCTCAGCATTGGGTTCGTCAGTCCGAGTTAACTTTGGTGTCGAGGCCGGTCGAGCCGAAGCCGTCGTCGCCCCGCTCCGTTGATGGCAGCGCCGCGACCTCATTGATGGCGACGCGGGCCACCGGCGCCACGATCATCTGCGCAATCCGCATGCCTCGCGTCACGGTAAACGCGTCCGCCCCGAGATTGATGAGGACGACCCCAATCTCGCCGCGGTAGTCGGCGTCTATGGTGCCAGGGCTGTTGAGCACCGTGACTCCATGCTTGAGCGCTAGGCCCGAACGCGGGCGAATTTGCGCCTCATGGCCGGGGGGCAGGGCAATTTTGAGCGCCGTCGGCACGAGCGCTCGCCTGCCTGGCGCCAGTACGATTTCATCTACATTCGCGGCGCTGAGATCGGCGCACGCTGCTTGCAATGAGCCATAAGCAGGCAGAGCCACATCTTCATTGCCGGGCAGCCGCTCGACCAGCAATTCCACGCGCCGGGTCACCGGGTCAGGCCGCGCGTATGGCGGTGGCAATTTCCGCTATCAGTCGCTCGGCGACGACTTCTTTGCTGGATCGGGCCCAATCTTCCGATTGCACCTTTCCAGCCGAATCGGCCCGCAGCAGCGTTACCGTATTTTCATCTCCGCCGAACGTTCCCATGTTGGCGGACACGTCGTTGGCAAGGATCCAGTCGCAGCCCTTTTGGGCCAGTTTCTGAGAGGCGTACTGAATCATATTTTGGGTTTCCGCCGAAAAACCGATGACCAGGCGCGGGCGCCCGCCCGTAAGCGCGGCGAGAGTTGCAAGGATATCGGGATTCTCGACGAGTTCGACACCGGGCCGGGCATTGGCCGCGTCGGCATTTTTCTTGATTTTCTGCCCGGCGATTTCCAGCGGGCGCCAGTCCGACACCGCGGCACAACAAACCGCGACATCCGCTGGCAGGCTATCCTCGCACGCGCTCAGCATTTCCCGCGCCGTGGTGACATGTATCGTATTCACGCCAATGGGGTCGGGCAGCGCGGTTGGACCGGAGACGAGGGTGACCTTCGCACCCTGTCTGGCTGCTGCGCGCGCGATGGCGTGGCCCTGTTTGCCGGAGGACCGGTTGGCGATAAATCGAACCGGGTCAATCGGCTCCTGGGTCGGCCCACTGGTCACCAGCGCATGGATACCGGCGAGCGACCCGCTGGTCTGAAAAAAAGTTTCTATAGAAGCGAGAATTTCCGCCGGC
>JABJCZ010000174.1 GCA_018668475.1 Alphaproteobacteria bacterium
CAAGTTCTTTAGTGTCCTTCGTCCTTCCAAGGCCTTTCAGCCATATTTGGAGAAATCCGACAACGCCGCCATCGCTTGTACCGGCTCGCTGATCGCCCGCCAACCGGAACCGCATGTTGTCGCCACTTCAGCCGCCCGCGCCGGACAGCTAAGCCTCATCCACTCGATGGCGAGAGAGCTGGCGCCAAAAAATATTCGGGTCAATTCAATTCTGATTGGCGTCGTTGAATCGGCGCAGTGGCAGCGGCGCTACGCCGCCTTGCCGGACGGCAAGCCTGCCTATGACGACTGGCTCAAGGAGCAGGCCGTCGCCAAAGGCATTCCCCTTGGGCGGTTTGGTAAACCAGAGGAAGCAGCCCGTGCTCTATTCTTCCTGGGGACGCCACTATCGTCCTACACCACCGGTTCAACCATTGATCTTTCAGGAGGCCTGTCACGCCATGTCGGATAAAGCGACTGTCGGTGAGGTCATAATGGCCTTTCTTGAGGAATGCGGGGTTGGCGCGGCCTTTGGCGTGATCTCAATCCACAATATGCCATTTCTCGATGCTATCGGGCGACGCGGCCGAATGCGTTACATAAGTGCCCGCAGCGAACCCGGCGCAATCAACATGGCAGATGCCTATGCCCGTGTTGGTGCCCGTCTGGGCGTTGCCTTTACCAGCACCGGGACAGCGGCCGGAAATGCGTCTGGTGCGATGGTTGAAGCGCAGACGGCGGGAACGCCTTTGCTCCATATCACAGGTCAGATAGATCTCGAACATGTCGATAAAGAGCATGGCTTTATCCATGAAGCACGCGATCAACTCTCAATGCTCAAAGCGGTATCTAAAAGCGCCTGGCGGGTGACCGATGCCAATACGGCCCTGGATGTTTTTAAGCTGGCTGTTCGGGATGCGATGACGGCACCAACCGGCCCGGTCAGTGTCGAGGTGCCAATCGATATCCAACAGACCGAGATCGACTGGCCAGCTGATCTGTCTCCTCTCCCTCTTAAAGTTATCGAACCCGACCCAGCCTCTCTCGATGCGATGGCAGACCAGCTCGTCAAAGCAAAGCGCCCGATGTTGTGGCTCGGCGGCGGTGCGCGTCATGCCGGTAGTGCTGTAAACAGATTTATTGAAATGGGTTTCGGTATTGTCACCAGCACCCAGGGACGCGGTGTCGTCGCGGAAGACCATCCGGCGACACTCGGCGCCTATAATATTTATGGTGCCGTAGAAGCCTTCTATGACAGTTGCGATGCCATGCTGGTTGCCGGTTCGCGACTACGCGGCAACGAAACGCTAAAATATCAGCTGCGTCTGCCTCGCCCGCTATACCAGATAGATGTCGACGGCCGCACCAACGCCAAACGGCCCTATGTTCCGGATTATTTCACACTTGGCGACAGTGCTCTCGCCCTCAATGCCCTGGCGGACCGACTCAGTGGCAAGATGGATATTGATCCTGCTTTCATTGGCGATCTGCAAGCTGCTCGTACGAAAGCAGAACAATTCTTACAGGACGGGTTGGAACCTTATGGCGAACTACTAACCGCCATCCAATCCAACGGCGGCGATGATTTCCTGTGGGTGCGCGATGTCACGATTTCAAACAGCACCTGGGGTAACCGCGCCATTCTCATCAGTGGTCCACGTGACGGCGTGCATGCGGCAGGCGGTGGCATTGGACAAAGCATTCAGATGGCCATCGGAGCCGCCATCGCCGAACCTGACAAGCGCGTTATCTGTCTTGCGGGCGATGGCGGGCTGCAGGTCAATATAGGTGAACTGGCCACCGCCACCCAGGAAGGTGTGCGGATCACGTTGATCCTGATGAACAGTCAGGATTACGAGGTCATCAAGAATATCCAGGATGCCCAATATGGTGGCCGACGGTATTTTTCAGACATTTTCACTCCGGATTTTTCTACCGTCGCCGACAGCAATGGCTGGCAATACGAAAAACTATCCGATCTCACCAACGCCAAGACCGCCATTGGCAATGCCCTGAAATCCAACGGATCGACAATGATCGAAGTTGATATGGCGACAATTGGCGCATACGCTCGACCCTTCGGCGGCCCGCCGGTAAAGAAAGACTAACAAAGAGATTTATTATGGCCACGCAGATAAAAACCGATTCCACAGACAGCATTATCGACCGCATCGTTGCGATCCGGGACAAGTGGCATTTCAAACGCCATCCGATGATGAAGCTGCTGGCAGCGGGCGAACTCGATCTGCGTGTTTTAGCCGTCTATATGGCACAGCATGCCAAATATGTGCGCTATGGGCTGCAGGCGTTCGGTCACCTATATGCCCGTGGCCCTGCAGATGTCCGCAAGATGTTGGTTGAAAACATCGCCGAGGAAGAGGGTCTGATTGGCGGCAATACCGATCACGGCGCCCATGATCACATGGATATGATTTACGATTTCTGTGACAAGGCGGGCATGAGCAAAGAAGAGGTGCTCAACGTCGACA
>JABJCZ010000437.1 GCA_018668475.1 Alphaproteobacteria bacterium
ATAGCAGATGGCAGTCCATAGCCCATTGCACCTAAACCAGAAGTTAGAAAAACCCTTTGGCCAGATTTATTTCGAAAAACTGTATAAAAAGCTTCTACTGCAAGACCAGAACTTCCAGTAGAAATCAAAGTATTTTCAGGAATATTCTCTGATAGAGAATTGGCCAAATGATAGTGTGAGATCTCACCTTTGATTGGAAATGGTTTACCATCATTGATCCCATATCTAATTTTCCAATCATTGCAGGTTTCTTGCCATTCTTGCAGAAGAGGAGAAGTACTTATTTTTGTTGTATTAATTTTATCTATAAATCTGCCTGCATCAGAAACTACTGAAATTTCTATATCCATTTCAAGCTTGCTAATCTCATTTGAATCAACATCTATAACGATTTTTTTAGCATCTCTAGCAAAACCTTTTGAATCATATGCAGTAATAATATTATCTAATCTACATCCAATACTTATTAATAAGTCACAATTTTGAACAGCAAAATTTGGTCCGCGTAGAGCAACAACACCCGGCCGTCCAACATATAGAGGATGGTCAAATGGCAATAGATCAAGGGCATTCCAAGTACTTACTACAGGAACTCCTAGCTCTTCAACCCATTCTTTAAATAATTCAGCCGCATTTGCTAAACGAATACCATGTCCTGCTAGAATTAAAGGTCTATCTGCATTAGAGATTAAATTCTGGATATCTTTAATTACATGATTAGGAACTTCTTTTACTTCATTGGAAATATTATTATTTTTCCAGGCAGGCAGCTCATCTAAAGATACAGGGGCTCCCTGAACATCTAAAGGGACATCAATCCAAACGGGACCTGCACGGCCATCTTTAGCTATATGATATGCTTCCTCCATTACAGATCTTATTTCCAAAGGGTTTTCAACAATCTTTGAGAATTTAGTAATACTCTTAACCATTTTAACAATATTAACCTCCTGGACCCCCTTTTGTCTCAAAGGTGAGTCACGAAGCATGTCACTTCTTTTACATTGACCAGATATTATCATTAAAGGGACAGATTCGATCCAAGCGCCAGCAACTGCAGTAATTGCATTTGTAGCACCTGGACCTGTAGTAACCATTGCTACACCTATATTTTCACTAATCCTTGAGTAAGCTTCTGCAGAAATTGCTGCTGCCTGCTCATGAAGGCAGGCCACTACTTCAATTTGCCTATTCTTACCAACTGCGTCCACAAGGTGCATTGCACCACCTCCTGGCAAAAGGAAGACATTTTTAACCCCAATTTTTTCAATAAAATCTGCTATGTAGTCAGCAACTCTATAAGTTTCACTCACCCAACTAGCCCATCCAATGTGTCAATATAGTTTTTCTATTCTCATTAAGAGAGATACTTTCATCTGTATAAAATGAATCATTAACAAAATGAGTACTAGAGATTTCTTCAATAACTGCTCCATCATGACTTATAAATGCATGACGCGTTTCTGGTTCAATAGTTAGCACATCTCCAGGAGAACAAGTCTGAGTCACGCCATTTAATACAATTTCTACAGTGCCATATAAAACATGAAAAGTTTCTTCTTTTTGCTTATGATATTGTTCAGGATGTTTTTGTCCAGGAAGTGACACTAATAATTTTTTACAATAATCCCTATTTACAACAGTCAACATTGTAAGGCCAAACTCATGAAACTTTTCTAATCCATAATGATGTGATATTTCAAGCTCAGCTGAGCCTGGTATTACAACATTACTCTCCTTTAAAATTTTTCTAATTTTTTTAACTATTTCCCAAATTTTTTCTCTCGAATCTGTCTTGATGGAATTACTAGGTGAAATTGCATCATTAACATGAATATCTTCATTAGCATGAAATGAAAAATATTTTGACCAGTCATTTGCAGTAAATTGTCCCTCTTCTGGAGGAAATGCAAAAAAAACATTTTCAATAGTCAATGCGTCACCTTTATGTATATCTCGCTTAGCAAAAACCCCTCTTCTTAGAGAAAGTAAGCTTGCAGCTTCCTTAGGATTAACAGGAAGTCTGACATCACTAACACCACAAGTTTTTTGAGCATATAAAGCAGACTCCAGCCAAGC
>JABJCZ010000175.1 GCA_018668475.1 Alphaproteobacteria bacterium
CAAGGATGCCGAGCTGGTTCGCAATACATTTTCCGGTGCGACGGCAGTTCTGTTGACTGATCTGCCGTTCGCCATTCTCTTCGTCGGCCTGATCGCCATTATCGCCCCGCCCCTGGTCTGGGTCCTGCTGGTTGCGCTACCCGTCTTCGTCGTTGTCGCATTAATTTCAGGCGCGGTAGTTGACCGGGCAACCCGTCAGGAACGCGAGGCCGGCATGAGCCGTGAGGCTTTTCTGGCCGAAATGCTGCAGGGCCGCGCAACCATCAAATCGCTCGGCATCGATGAGGCCTTGCGGCCGGACTGGGAAGAAAAACACGCCAGCACAATCGAACAGGCTTCGATACGCGGCCGGCGCATGGATGGCTTTGGCAATCTTGGTGTGCTTCTCAGCATGCTTACGACAATTACGCTGGTCACTGCCGGCGCGCTCGCAATCATTGACCTGAAGCTCACCATCGGCGCATTGATTGCCTCTACCATGCTGGGCAACCGGGTGATCGGGCCGTTCAACCAACTGGTCAATTCATGGCGCAGTTATACAAATGTTCGCCAGGCGCTGCGTCGTCTCGATTCGGTATTCGCTCTGCCGGCGGACCGGACTGAAACGGCGGTAAAGCTCGACCGTCCGGACGGTCGGATCACGTTTGAAAAGGTTTCATTCGGCTATGGCGCAAACCTGCCGCCAGTTATCGACAACATGACCATGGACGTGAAAGCCCCGGGCATGCTCGGTGTCGTCGGGCGCAATGGCTGCGGCAAAACCACGCTCCTCAAATTGATGCACGGCCTGTACGAACCTACCGAAGGCCGCGTTCTGCTGGACGGCGCAGACGTGAAGCAATTTGCCCGACGCGATATGGCCAGCAACATCGGATACGTCGCGCAGGATTGCTTTCTGTTTAACGGCACAATTCGCGATAACATTGCCTTGACGGACACCAGCGCGACGGACGAGGACATCGTGCGGGCGGCGACTCTCGCCGGCGTTCATGAGTTCGCCATTGATTTGCCCGACGGGTATGACACTGCAATCGGCGAGGCCGGCTCACGCCTGTCAGGCGGGCAACGCCAGCGCGTTGCCATTGCCCGGGCGTTGTTGCCCATTCCGCCTGTTCTTTTGCTTGATGAGGTCGGCGCGAACCTCGACATGCAGGCAGAGGCCGCGCTGCAAAAAACGCTGGGTGATCTGGCGAAAGATCACAGTATCGTCATTGTCACTCACTCGCCGGTATTGCTCCAGGCATGTACCAGCATCATCGCGCTTGAGCGCGGCAAGATCGCCATCGGCGGCCCGGCACCAGAAGTTTTGGCCCGCCTGTTCGGCGATAAGAAAAAGGCAGTGCCTGCCGGGTCAACACTGCAAGTCGCCGACGGGCAGGCCACCCCTGCCGCCAGCACCGCAACGCCAAAGGCGGGCGCGTCATGAACCGGCTTGACGAATTGCAATTTCGCATGCGGCCGTCCGGGTGGCGCATCGTCGCGCTTCTGATTATCGGAGTTATCGCGTGCATCATCGCCTGGGCGTTTCTGGCGGAGCTTGAGGAAGTTGCTGTCGCTAATGGTGAGGTCGTGCCCTTTGGTCAGATCAAGGTCGTCCAGCATCTCGAAGGCGGTATTATCAGTGACCTGAGCGTGCTTGAAGGCGACTACGTCAGTGCTGGCGACGTGGTAATGAGGCTTAGCCGAAACCGCATTGGCTCGAGCCGCGAAGAAGTACAGATTGAACTCGATGGCCTGCTGTTGGGTCGCGCCCGGTTGGAAGCCGAGGCGACCGGAAACCCACTTGTGTTTGACGCTGGCGCCACTGCCCGGCGGCCGGAAATTGTTGCGGCTGAGCGGGAAACTTACCGGGGGCATAAACGGCAATATTCGGCGACGCTTTCGGTACTGGACGAACAGCGCAACCAGCGTGACCTGGAATCACGCGAACTTGCAGCGCAGCTCCGATCGGCAAAAGACAACGTGGCGCTATCCAGTGAAAAATTGGCGATGTCAGCGGACCTTTTGCAGGACGGGCTGACTCCGAAGATCGAGCACAAGCAATTGGAGCAGGAAGTCAAAGCCCTCGAAGGCCAGATCCACGAGCTGGAAGCTTCGGTCTCGCGAGCGAATGCCGGCATTACGGAGGCAGAAAAACGGATTAAGGAAGAGAAATCTGATTACCAACAGCGCGCGCTGGATGAACTCTCGGGCGTCGAACGC
>JABJCZ010000176.1 GCA_018668475.1 Alphaproteobacteria bacterium
AAGGTTTCAAGTGCGTGTGGTCGAACCCTGGCCCCCCGTGCAGCATCAGGACAACGGGTTTCTTCCGCATGGCCGGCCCGTCCGGCACCAAGCTCGAGCCCTCGACATCAAACCCGATTTGAAGGGATGGTGTATAGCCGTCAGATAACCCGATATCAGCATGTTGAAGCCTGCGAAAAGAAACAGCGGCCACACATAGGCGACAAATTCTGTGGCCAACGCCACCATGTCCGTACTGTTTTGGTCTTCGACGAACAGGTAGACCAGCGGCTCGCTGATGGTCAGCAACGCGCCAACAAAAACGATGCTCAGCAAGGCGATCATAGCGCCGGCGGTGCCCAGGAAGGCCCGAATTCGTTCGGCGTTACGCGCACCGAAATTTTGCGAGACCAATACCTGGATGGAATCCGAGATGGCGAAGAACAACATGAAACTCAGAAAAATCAGGTAGTTCACCACAGTGATGGCGGCGACACCGTTTACCCCTGCTCGCTGGATCAGCAGCCAGTTGAAGATGAATGCGATGATCCCCCCGGACACCTCGTTGATGAACTCTGATACCCCGTTGTAGGCCGCCTGAAGGACCTCGCTCCAGTTGTCTTGCCGGATATTGAAGCGGAGTTCTCTCTGCGGTCTAAGGAAATAGACCAGCAACACCAACATGGTCAGCGCGTGAGACAGTCCCGTCGCAACAGCCGCGCCCGTCAGACCCCAGCCGTATTCAGCAATAAACAGATAATCCAGCACGACATTGAGCGCAGACCCGATGACCAGTGCCGCAGCAGCCAAATTCGGGAACCCGTCCAGCCGGACGAAAAAATACAGGGCGATGGTAATGAGCTGCGGAAAGAGCAGCGGCATCATTATTCGGTAGTATTCCGCCATGACCGGGAACAATTCTTCGGTAGCCCCAAGAACCGAGAATAGTTCCTCCTCAAATACGAGCCCCAAGCCGATCACGACCGCGCCATAGACCGCGACAAACAACAGCGTCTTGCTGAAAATTGCCGATGCGGCTGCCTTGTTTCTTTCCCCCAGGTATTTGCCACCGCGCACCGACCCGCCGATAGACACCATAATTGCGACGCCGAACAGCAGCGTCATGATCGGGAGAATGAGATTGACCGCGGCCAGCGCGGTAACTCCGACGTAGTTGCCGATGAAGATGCCATCCACCAGCGCAGCGGAGGTCATGGCAACAAGGCCTACGAGAGACGGTATCAGGTACTTGAAAAATGTCGGCACAACGGCGCCGTCCAGGGCTTGATTCTCTTTTTTGGCGTCGGTCTTCATAACGCTGTGCCTTGGCTGCGTTTGTCACCTTGCAGGTGCGGGGACACGCAAGGATCCGCCGTGGAGACGGTTTTCAGGCCGCCGACAGAAAAATATCCGTATTGGTATTAGTTGAACGAGAGAATGGCGACCCCTACGGGAATTGAACCCGTGTCTCCACTGTGAAAGAGTGGTGTCCTAACCTCTAGACGAAGGGGTCGTGTAGCTCGGGTAATTAGACGCTAAAGCGCTGAAAATCAAGCGGTGATGCGTTTTAATTTCCAACAAGCGGACCGAGCTCAAACCGGTTCCGCCGCGTCACCGAGAACAAGCTGCACCTCGTCACGATCCCGCCAGCGGTCTGCCCGCAGGTATCCCGCGACATGCAGCGGCTGATCACCCCATGACAGCAACATTTGTCCAAGCTCCGAATCGACACTGCGAAAGGCGATGGCTTTGAGCCGCCCGCCCGCAGCGCCGCTCAAAATGCACCGGACATGGCCCTGCCCCACAATATCGGCGCGCACGATTCGCGCGTTGGCGATGGCGAATTTCGGCTCCGCATTGCCGGCGCCGAACGGGCCGGCTTGCTCCAGCATTTCCACCAACTCGTGAGTTGCCCCCTCGACAGAGAGCACACCATCCAGTCCGTAGCTCCGCCCGGCCACGGCGACCTCGACATCCGCCGCCAGGCGCTCCATCAAAAAAGTGCCCAGAGGCTCCAGCTGGCTCGCTTCAACCGTAAATCCCGCAGCCATCTTGTGGCCGCCGCCATTGACCAGCAGGCCGGCCTGCCGCGCCGCCGTAACTGCCGCACCGATATCAACACCGGGGATAGACCGGCATGACGCCTTGCCGAGGCCCTTGTTAAACGCAATGACCACTGCCGGGCGACCAAACTTCTCTTTGAGCCGGCTCGCGACAATGCCAGTGACCCCGGCATGCCAGCCTTCGCCGGCAGCCAGCGCGACGGGTTTATCGCCGCCGCCGCGCTCTTCGACCTGAGCGATCGCCGCATCGAGCAAATCAATTTCTATCGCTTTACGCTCGGTGTTATAGCCATCCAGCGCATGGGCAATGGCTTCAGCCTCAAGCCTGTCTTCCGTGGTCAACAGGCGGGTGCCGAGGCTTGATTCCCCGACCCTGCCCCCAGCATTGACCCGCGGACCAAGCACAAAGCCTGCATGATACGTACTGGGTGCGGCATCCATGCCAGCAACATCGCCCAGCGCCGCAATACCCACGTTGGTTCGCTGGCCCATGATCTTCAGCCCCTGGCGCACAAACGCCCGATTGAGGCCGGTCAACGGCACCACGTCACACACGGTGCCAAGTGCCACAAGATCAAGCCAGTTGCGCAAATCCGGCTCAGCCCGACTGCCATCCTTGAACCAGCCTCTGTCGCGCAGAACCCGGTTCAACGCGGCGACGAGCAAAAAAGTGACACCGACTGCCGCCAGTTCACCGTATTCGCCATCTTCATCGAGCCGGTTCGGGTTGACGATCGCAAAAGCTTCCGGCAAGCGCGCCTCGGCAATGTGATGGTCAACCACCAGCACATCAAGCCCGGCCTCCTTTGCAGCCGCCAGCGGCTCAAAAGCCGAAATGCCACAATCCACCGTAACGACGACAACTGCGCCCTGCTCTTTCAACGCAAGCAGTGCCGGCTCGTTGGGGCCATAGCCCTCAAGCGTGCGATCCGGAATGTAGGATAGCCAGCGCCCGCCAACCGCAGCGAGATACCGCTGAAGCAGGCCGCCGGATGTCGCTCCATCAACGTCATAATCACCGAAGATTCCGACAACCTCTTCGCGTGCCACGGCATCGGCCAGGCGCGCGGCGGCTATATCCATGTCCTTGAAGCGGGACGGGTCCGGCATGAGTTCGCGAATGGTCGGGTTCAGGAATGTTTCGACAGTGGTCTCATCAACCCCCCGTGCCGCGAGGACGCGCCCGACCGGCTCCGGAATATCAGCAGCTTGTGCAAGCGCGATCCCCGTGCGGGCATCATCAAGCCGCGCCCGCCAAAGCAGCCCGCTCACCGAGCTGGTAATGCCAAGAACGGCCTCGTCATCAGACCCGGCGGACAGGGCTACTCCTCCCGCCCGGCGATGCCCCGACCATACTCGTGCTCAGCCTGGATCAGGCGCAGCGTGCCGGTGGCCGAGCGCATGACGACCGAGTACGTATACGCGCCGCCTGGAAAGGTGTGAACGCCCTTCAACATGGCGCCGTCGGTCACCCCGGTCGCGGAAAACGTCACGTCACCGCTCGCCAGTTCATCGACGGTGTATTTACGGTTCAGGTCTTCGACACCCATTTTACGGGCACGAATTTTTTCATCGTCATTCCGGAAAGCGAGCCGCGCCATCATCTGTCCGCCAATGCACCGCAATGCTGCTGCAGCCAGCACCCCTTCAGGGGCGCCGCCGATACCCAAATAAAGATCGACAGTTGGGTTCAGCCGGGTGGTCGCGATAACGCCCGCCACATCGCCGTCCATGATCAATTGAATTCGGGCGCCGGTCTCCCGCACCTTGGCGATTTTCTCCTCATGGCGCGGGCGGTCCAGCACCAGGACCATCAGATCGCCGATGTCACACTTCTTGGCCTTGGCCAACTCGGTCAGGTTTTCGAGCGGCGTCGCGTCGAGGTCGATCAGGTTTTCCGGCAGCCCATCGCCGACTGCAATCTTGTCCATGTAAGTATCGGGCGCATTCAGAAATCCGCCTTCTTCCGCAAACGCCATAACGGCCAGAGCGTTCGGCCCGCCTGTTGCGCAAAGGGTCGTGCCCTCAAGAGGGTCGAGAGCGATGTCGATCTTGGGACCAGTGCCCGACCCGACTTCTTCACCGATATAGAGCATCGGCGCCTCATCACGCTCTCCCTCACCAATGACCACCGTGCCCTGGATATCGAGTGAGTTCAAAGACCGGCGCATTGCATCCACCGCCGCCTGGTCAGCCGCTTTTTCGTCGCCACGGCCAATCAGGCGCGACGCCGCACGGGCTGCGGATTCGGTTACGCGCACTGCTTCCAGCGCCAGATTGCGATCAAATGTAATCGGTTCACGCATCAATCAACTCCGGTCTGCGCCGGCTCCTGTCACGTTAGATAGATTCAATTCGGATCATGCGGGGCGTTTCGAGTACTGCGTCCAGCTGATCAACCGCTTCAAGCGCCCGGCGC
>JABJCZ010000177.1 GCA_018668475.1 Alphaproteobacteria bacterium
ATATTCTTAAGATAACACTCCCGACAAGCGCGAAAATCGAGATGGCGACGATGGCTGCGAACGCCATATACCCGATATCGAGTGACAGTCCGTCGATCGTGGAAAGTGTCGAAAAGATCAGGCAAGGTGCGCCAATCATGCTGACAAGGCGGGTGACGATACGCGTGTCGTAGGGCTGCTTCAGACGGGCCCACAGAAACCCCAGGCTCGCACACGCGAAGACCGGCGCGACCGTTGAAAACAGTTCCGCGATCATGCGTTGTCGTCGCCGTCTTCCGGCTGCGCCGGTGGTACGACGCGCAACAGCGTGATGCGGTTTTTTTGCCGACCGCGAACTTCAAGCGAAAACCCGCGGTAATCAATTTTCTGCCCAACATCCGGGATCTGCTGTGCTTCGTGCAGGACAAGCCCGGCAATCGTAGCGGCTTCATCATCCGGAAAATCCCAGTTGAAGCGGCGATTCAAGTCGCGAATGGTTGTCGCACCGGGGACCAGAAAAGAGCCATCAGGCCGGGCCATGACATCACGAAATACAATGTCGTGCTCATCTTCGATCTCGCCGACGATCTCTTCAAGAATATCCTCCAGCGTGATCAGCCCCATGAGCGAGCCATATTCGTCGACAACCAACGCAAAATGAGCCCGTCGAGCACGGAACGCGTTGAGCTGCTCCCGCAGGCTGGTGGTTTCGGGCACAAACCATGGCTCCTGCGCCAGGCCACTGAAATCGACTTTTCCCAGTTCCTCCCGATTTGCATGGAGCGAGCGCAGCAGGTCTTTGGCATGGACGACGCCGATCACGTTTTCCGGCTCGCCGGCATAAAGGGGCAAGCGGGTAAACGGGCTGGCAACAACCTGATCAATAAGGGCGCCGGGAGCGGCGCTCGTGTTGAGCATCTGCATGTCGCGGCGGTGCGTCATAACTTCATCGACCGTGACCTCATCGAGGTCAAGAATGCTGCTGAGCATGTCGTGTTCTTGTTTGACCACCCCACCTTCCTGCGCCTGAAGGCTGATGACGCCCCGCAGTTCTTCGTCGGCGGCAGACAAGTCCAGTGCGCTGCGGCGCACCCCGAACAAGAAAAGGATGCCGCGGACAATTGTCTGCACGATCACGACACCGGGAGACAGAAGCCAGACAAAGCCGGCCAAAATGGGGGCGACGGCAAGGGCCATGCGGTCGGCATGGCGAATGGCATAGGTCTTTGGCAACACCTCGGAAAACACCAAGATAAGGATTGTCATTCCGACGGTTGCGTAGGCCACCCCGGCGTCGCCAGCGACCGAAATGAGGATGCTGGTTGCGAGCGCGGAGCCCAGAATATTGACGGCATTATTCCCGAGCAGGATCGCGCCGATCAGACGTTCACGGTCCTGAATCAGTCGCCCGACCATCCTTGCTCGTCGATTGCCGCGCTTCTCGAGGTGGTGCATGCGCGGCCGCGATGTTGCGGTCAACGCTGTCTCCGAACCAGAGAAAAAGGCAGATAGAGCAAGGAGTACCCCAATGCCCGCCAATGCTGCGATCTGCGCCGTTGTCATGAAAATCTCACAGGTCGTTGCTCATTCGATCAAATATGCAGGTGGTCATCCTGGGAAGCCAGCTAGACTTAGCCAGTCCGCAAAAAGTCACGCAGCACTTCCTCGGCCACAACCGCCGAGGCGTCACCCGCCACGAAGCTTTCGCCAATGCCACGGGCCAGAATGAATTTTGGCCACCCATCCTCGACTTTTTTGTCGTGGCGCATGTGCTCGATAAGGCGCGGTGCGTCGAACCGGATATCTGGCAGATCGGCGGCGCTCGTCGGTAGCCCGGTTTGAATCAGATGGGCCTGTATTCTTTCTACATCAGACGTCGCGCACAAATCGAGTTTCGCCGAAAGCTGGAATGCGAGAACCATGCCGATGGCCACGGCCTCACCGTGCAGTAGCGCCTCTCCATAACCGGCCTCAGCCTCAAAAGCATGGGCAAAGGTGTGTCCAAGATTGAGGAGCGCGCGTTTTCCGTGCTCTCGCTCGTCAACCGAAACGATGCGTGCCTTGGCGCGGCAACATGTGGCAATGGTGTATTGCAGCGCTTCGGGATCGCCTGCGACAACTGCCGCGCCGTTATCCTCCAGCCAGCCGAAGAAACCGGCATCGTCAATCAGGCCGTATTTGACGACCTCGGCGTATCCGGCTCGCAAGTGCCTGGCGGAAAGCGTTTTCAGGGTCTCGGTGTCCGCGATGACGATTTGCGGCTGGTAGAAGGCACCGATCAGGTTTTTGCCATGGCGAGAATTGATGCCGGTCTTTCCGCCGACGGAACTGTCGACCTGCGCCAGCAGCGTCGTGGGAACCTGGATAAACGGCACCCCCCGCAGCAGGGTGCTCGCGGTAAACCCGGTCAGGTCTCCGACAACGCCCCCGCCCAGCGCAATCAGCGGCGTGCCCCGCTCCACGCCGGCGTGGATCAGCTCCTCCAGCACCTGCTCCAGTCGGGCAAAGCTCTTGGAGTCCTCACCGACCGGCACACGGACGACGCTAGCCGCCGCGCCCTCGGCTTGCAGGCTGTGCACAAGGGCATCCGCGTAGAGCGGCGCCACGGTGTCGTCGGAAATGATAATTGCCCGGCGATCGGGCCCGAGAAACGGTGCAATCAACTTGCCGGCGCCATTCAGCAGCCCGTCACCAATTTGGATATCGTAACTGCGCGCGCCGAGGTCCACGGTTACGGTCGTCGGGAGGCTGTCAGCCGAGGCTTGCTGGCCGCCGGCGCTGGTCATGCTGTGGTTCCGGTCATGTGGTGGGTCCGTCGAGCGGGCTATCCGATACGGTCTCAGGAGAGTGTGACTGTGCCGCGAGGGG
>JABJCZ010000178.1 GCA_018668475.1 Alphaproteobacteria bacterium
CCGCCGCCACGCGCGCCATTGATGAGCCTGCTGAAAAACCGCGTATTTCTGCTGTTTATTGCGGCGACCACGTTGATCCACGCCTCGCACGGTGTGTTTTACGGCTTTTCAACGCTGCACTGGACGGCTGCAGGCCACGACAAAGCCACTATTGGGCTGCTGTGGGCCGAAGGCGTGCTTGTTGAGGTGTTGCTGTTTGCGTTCGGCGCTAGATTCGTCCAGCGCGTTGGCCCGGTCCGGCTGATTGTGTTGGGGTCTACGGCTGCGGTCGTGCGATGGGTGGTGATGGGGCTGACCACCGATCTGGTGCCGCTGGCCCTGGTGCAAGTGCTTCATGCCGGTAGTTTTGCCGCTGTCCATCTGGGCGCCATGCTCTTTATTTCACGCGGAATTGCGGATTCCCATGCGAATAGTGCGCAAGCTGCGTTCAGTGGCATTGCCTATGGGGCCGGCATCGGATTCGGCCTGCTTATTGCCGGCTGGCTATATGATGTGATGGGCGGCGGGGCCTACATGGTGCAGGCCGTTTTGGCCGCTGGCGGCATCATGTTTGCTATCGCACTTGGCCGCGCCTGGCAGGGCCAGGTGCTGATGGCCGCCGATCAGGGCACGGCGGCGCGATAGCTTTTAGTGGCCGCCGGCCGCAGTGGCGCCTGCTTTCAGTACGAAAAGCCGGTCACAGTAGGGGCATTCCACCTGGTTCTGCTCACCCATGTTCAGGTAGACGCGGGGGTGGCCAAGGGCGCCGCCATCGCCATCGCAGGCAACGGTCGGGCTATCCACGTCAATGGTTTCCGGTGGAGGGGTCTGTTCGTTCATTTCTAGCTCCCGTTCGCGGCAACAGACGCGTTGACCAATGCCGCGCGCGAATGATACCCATTGCCGCCAAGTGATCAACCGTGCCCGCTCATTCCTGCGCGTTTGCACTGGTGATCCTGAACGATGAACCCTGTATTCAAACCATGACAGACACCCGCTTGCCACGTGTGACACTCGATGGGCCTGATCGCGCCGGACCATCAACCGATTCTGCTTCGTCATCTGTGCCGGCCGTGCGGACCCAGGCCCTGCGCAAGGTCTACAAGGGCACGGGCGGCAAGACGGTCGAAGCGCTGAAAGGCCTTGATCTCGAAATACCTCGCGGCTCGTTTTTCGGGCTGCTCGGCCCCAATGGAGCGGGTAAATCCACCTTCATCAATATTCTGGCGGGTCTGGTGAACCGGACCTCCGGCAGCGCCGAGATTTGTGGTCATGACACACTGCAAGAAATGCGTCAGGCTCGGCTTTCAATTGGCGTCGTGCCGCAGGAACTGGTGCTCGATCCGTTCTTTACCGCGCGTGAAGCGCTGGATGTCCAGGCAGGCTATTACGGTGTGCCTGTGCGCGAACGCCGGACCAAAGAAATTCTTGAAGCGGTGGGGCTGGCGGATCAGGCGGACGCCTACGCGCGCACGCTTTCGGGCGGCATGCGCCGGCGGCTAATGGTCGCCAAGTCGCTGGTTCACAATCCGCCGGTGGTGGTGCTTGATGAGCCGACTGCCGGTGTGGATGTTGAGCTTCGTCAGCAGCTCTGGGCCTATGTGCGCAAGCTTAATGCCGCCGGCACCACCGTTGTGCTGACGACCCATTACCTTGAAGAGGCGGAGGAGCTCTGCGATCGCATCGCCATCATCCACAAGGGTGACTTGGTGGCCTGCGATGATACGCCAGTGCTGCTCTCGCGACTTGATAGCAAGGAACTGGTTATCGTGCCGGAAGTGGCTCTCGATGCAGTGCCGGCGGGCCTTCAGGGTTGGGACTGTGAGCTTCAAGGGCCGCGCCGGCTGATTGTGCGCTATCGTCGGCGGCAAACCGAGATTAGTGATATTCTTGACGCGGTGCGCGCTGCGGGCATTTCAATTCTCGATATCACGACCCATCAATCGGACCTTGAGGACTTGTTCCTGCACCTTATTCGCAGCCAGCCTGGCGCGAGCTAAGGCCGATACGCCGGTAGACAAGACGGGGGTTGGGCCTATGCGTTTTCTGAGCGAGCCGAGTGTTGAGTATGGTGCGGTCAGCGTCGTCTCTCCGTTGATCCGACGGGTTGTGGCGCCCAATCCCGGCCCCTTCACCTACCATGGGACCGGCACCTATATCGTCGGGCACGGCGATGTTGCGGTGATCGACCCCGGCCCGGATATTCCATCTCATGTGGCGGCATTGCTGGCTGCCTTAGGGGGCGAGCGCGTGAGCCATATTCTCGTAACCCACACGCATCGTGACCATTCGCCTGCCGCCGCCGCACTGAAAGCGGCCACTGGTGCGCCGACCCACGGTTTTGGTCCACACGCCGGCGGCGCAGGCCCGGCAGTGGAGGAGGGCGCCGACCATGATTTCGTGCCGGATCGTGCCTTGGGCGATGGTGACGTGATTGCGGGCGCGGGCTGGACGATGGAGGCGGCGCACACGCCGGGCCATACCTCCAACCACCTGTGTTTTGGTCTGCGTGAAGAGCGCGCGTTTTTTCCCGGTGATCATGTCATGGGCTGGTCGACGACCATCGTCTCGCCGCCAGATGGCGATATGGCGGACTATCGCGCGTCACTCTCACGGCTGGCGCAGCGCGACGACGCCATTTACTACCCGACCCATGGCCCCGCGATCACTGATCCGGCGGCTTTTCTGGCGGGTCTGGCGGCGCACCGCGCCGGGCGTGAAGCTGCAGTCATCGCGTGTATAGACGATGGCATCACCGAGATACCGGCAATGGTCCGTCACATTTATCAGGAGCTGGACGCAAGCCTTTACGGCGCTGCCGGTCGCTCGGTCCTGGCGCATCTCATTCAGTTGGTTGATGAAGGCCGGGCAGTGGCTGAAGGCCCTGATGGCGCCATCGCAACGATCTCCGCCCGGTTTCGGCTTATCTAATTTCCCGATCTGCTAGCTCACTGGCACACGCAGGCCTTTTGCTTCCAGTCGCGGCAGCACTTCGTCGCGAAAATACGGGAACTCGTCTGTGTAATTGACGAAGGTGATAGTGGTGCCGGAAAAGCCCGCTTCGTGGATCTTCGCCATTTCGTCGGCGATATGATCAGGGTCGCCGACCAGCGGATAGACTCCATGGCCAGCTGCAAAGCGATTGCGAAACAGGGTGAACGCTTCTGGCGGAAAGCTTTTCGCGTGTAGGCCCTGCAGCTCCATCAGGCGGTCAACTGCCGGCCAGTCGGCTTGCTCGTTGGCGTAATAGTTATGATAGTTCTCGGCTTCCTGCTGGGTCGGGCGACAAACCACATAGGAGGTGGTGAACACGCCGATATCGCGGCCATGGCCTTTGGCCTTTTCCTTGATGGAGAGCACATTTTGTTTACCTGACTCGAGATCGATCAGCACGGTGAACAGGTAGTCGGCATTGCGGGCCGCGAAGTCCTGCCCTTGATCGGACGAGCCCGCGTTCATGATTGGTGGCATCTCCCCATGGGCCGGCTTCGGGTTGCCATACACATGGCGCAGGTTGAAGTATTCACCCGACCAGTCGAACTCTTCCTCAGCGGTCCAGATGCGCCGGATGATGTCGTACCACTCCTGCCCATAGCCGTAGCGCACGTCGTGGGAGTCAGGCAGCGCCATGTTGAACATGTCGTATTCGTGCTTGTTCCAGCCGCACACGATATTGAGCCCAAACCGCCCGGCTGAAACCTGATCCATGGTCGCGAACATTTTGGCCGCGACGATAGGGTGGTGAAATGAGGCGTGGGCGGTCGCAAATACTGTGATCTTTTGTGTGGCCGCCAGCAGGCCGGTGGCCCACGTAATGGTCTCCAGGTTCGAGCCCTGAAAATCAGTTTCGCCGCCATAGCCGGTCCATCGGGCGATGGGCAGAATAAATTCGATGCCGGCGTCATCCAGCATGGTGGCAAGCTTCAGGTTATTCTCCCAGCTCGCATCCCAGCGCTCGGGCACCTTGGTCACCGCCATGCCGCCCGAGCAGTTGGGCGAAAACACGCCAAGCTTGAACTTGTTAACATTGAACATGCTGTTGTTAGTGCGACCCATCGCGGTGCTTCTCCCGAATGACTGACGAAAACCTCGCGAAGTCTCCCCCTCGCGAACACAAGCGTGGCGCACGGGTAGGTGCGCCACAAGCCCGCTATTCTAATGACAACCCGATCCGCGCTCCAGTTATTCCCTGAGGGTTCATGGGTGCGCGCCGGGTTCGGCTTCAGGCCGGGGTTTCATTTGCAGGCAGGATGGGTTATTTGAGGCAAACAAATGCGCACCCGTAGCTCAGCTGGATAGAGCGCTGCCCTCCGAAGGCAGAGGTCGCACGTTCGAATCGTGCCGGGTGCGCCAATTTTTTCAATGACTTAAGCCGAAACTAACGCCTTCACTATTTTGTGTGGCAACCAAATGGCAACCAACAGAATTGCCCATTTGGCGCGCAGATCAAGCGCTTGTCGACCTGCCGCAAAAATCTGATCACGCCCAGAGGGCTGATTGAGCCTCAATCATTTCAAATCACTGTCACCACTGGTTCATGCAGGGTAATGATATCTGCCAGGCGGGTCGTTGCGAAATGGAGGGGTAGGATGCCTAACGGTGGTACGGATTGCTGCATGAACTGCGCCCAC
>JABJCZ010000179.1 GCA_018668475.1 Alphaproteobacteria bacterium
AATGGTGATGATGTCACCGTCCTTAAGAAGACCTATCGGACCGCCAACAGCGGCCTCGGGCCCGACATGACCAATACAGAACCCACGGGTTGCGCCAGAAAACCGACCGTCGGTGATCAATGCCACTTTCTCACCCATTCCCTGGCCATAGATCTGCGACGTCACACCCAGCATCTCACGCATGCCCGGGCCACCCTTCGGCCCCTCATAGCGCAGGACAATCACCTCGCCCGCCTCGTAATTTCGGTTGACGATGGCCTTCATCGCCTCTTCTTCTGTATCAAAGCAACGTGCCGGACCAACATGTCGATGGCGCTCCATGCCCGCGACTTTGACGATCGCTCCATCCGGCGCCAGATTGCCCCGCAGGCCAACCACACCGCCAGTCGGTGTCAGCGGTGACGTAGTTGGCAACACAACATCCTGATCGGTCGAGAATTTTACGTCCGCCAGATTTTCCGCCAGGCTCTTGCCGGTCACCGTCAGGCAATCACCGTGCAGATAACCGCCGTCCAGCAACGTCTTCAGCACGAGCGGTACACCACCAGCGTCGTAGAGGTCTTTCGCGACATATCGCCCGCCCGGCTTGAGGTCAGCGATATACGGGGTACGCTTGAACACGTCGGCCACTGCATGCAGGTCGAAATCGATCCCTACCTCATGGGCGATTGCGGGCAGATGCAGGCCGGCATTGGTCGAGCCGCCGGTTGCTGCGACGACCGTCGCAGCGTTCTCAAGTGATTTGCGCGTGATGATATCGCGCGGGCGAATGCCCTTCTCCAACAGGTCCATCACAGCAAGTCCAGAGAGCGTGCCAAACTGGTCACGCGATTCATACACCGCTGGCGCCCCGGCAGAATGTGGCAGAGCAAGCCCGATGGCCTCCGACACGCAAGCCATGGTGTTGGCCGTGAACTGGCCACCACAAGAGCCACCCGAGGGACAGGCATGGGCTTCAAGCTCTTCCAGCTCTTCTTCCGTGACCTCACCCTGATTAAGTTTTCCGTAGGCCTCGTAAACGTCCATGACCGTGACGTCCTTGCCACGATGACGGCCTGGCAGAATGGAACCGCCATACAAGAATACCGACGGGACATTGAGCCGCGCCATGGCCATCATCATGCCCGGCAGCGATTTATCACAGCCGGCAATACCGACCAGCGCATCATAACTGTGACCACGGATTGTCAGCTCAACTGAATCAGCAATCACATCGCGGCTTACCAGCGAGGACTTCATTCCTTGATGGCCCATCGCAATTCCGTCGGTCACCGTAATCGTGGTGAACTCGCGTGGTGTGCCCCCGCCCAGCTCCACGCCCTCTTTGGCAACCTGAGCCTGCCGACGCAGCGTGATGTTGCACGGTGCCGTTTCATTCCAAGTGGTTGCGACACCGACGATCGGGCGCCCCATGGCTTCGCGTGTCACACCCATCGCATAGAAAAACGAACGATGGGCCGCGCTCTTCGGGCCCTCGGTGATGTACCGGCTCGGCAGTTTATCCTTGTCGAATTTCTTAGCCATGTTCTCTGTCTTTCCTCATGTTTCGCCGGGCTTCAATCCGGTCGATCAGCGATAGTATGTCCTGACGATGAAACGCGCCATGCTCAGAGTTGCTCCAGACGAGACAGAGCGGCTTCGACGCCGGTGCGGGCGGCAACGGCATCCATCCGGCGTTGACGTTGCTCCTCGACGACGTGATCTGGCGCGCGGGACAAAAACTTCTCATTCGAAAGTTTTTTGTCGATTTTCTCCACGTCCTGTTCGAGTTTGCCGATTTCCTTTTGCAGGCGCGCGCGTTCCTGATCGATATCGATCGCATCAGCCAGTGGCATGGCGGCCGTCGCCTCATCGATAACGATCTGAACCGCCCCTTTCGGCATCTCACCGTCGAGCAGTTCAAACCGCTCCAGCCGGGCGAGGCGAGAAATAATATCGTGGTGGCGCTGCATGCGTTCCTTGGTTTGGTCCGAGGCATCGCGAAGAACCAGCGGCACCTTGGCACCACCCGGCACGTTCATTTCAACCCGCACAGCGCGCACTGCCGAAATAAGTCGGATGACCCAGTCGATCTCTTCCGCCGCCGCCGAGTCTTCCAGGGACGCATCAAAGGTGGGCCACGGACCATTGATCAACATGGCGCCTTGCCGCTCACCTGTTCTGCTCCAGAGCTCTTCGGTCACGAACGGCATGATGGGGTGCAGCAGATGCAACACCTGGTCCAGCACCCACGCCGCAGTTGCCCGCGTTTCCGTTTTGGTGCCCTCATCGCTACCCAGCAATGCCGGCTTTGAGAGCTCTACATACCAGTCACAGAAAATACCCCAGGTGAACTGATAGATCGAGTTGGCAGCTTCGTTGAAGCGATAGGCCTCAAGCGCTGCAGTCACCTGGTCGGCCGTTTTCGCAAGCTCGCCGACGATCCATCGATTCAATGTCATCGAACACGCAGCAGGCACATAACTGGGGCTGGGTAAACACTCGTTGGTCTCGCAAAAACGCGCCACGTTCCACAGCTTGGTCGCGAAATTGCGATAGCCCTCAACTCGGCTTTCAGAGAGCTTGATATCGCGACCCTGGGCTTCCATGGCGACCAGGGTAAAGCGCAGCGCATCCGCTCCGTATTTGTCCACCAGTTCCAGCGGGTCGATCACGTTGCCCTTACTCTTGGACATCTTCTGGCCGTGTTCATCCCGCACCAGCGCATGGATGTAGACCTTGCGGAACGGCACATCATCCATGAAGTGCATGCCCAGCATAATCATCCGCGCCACCCAGAAAAAGATGATGTCGAACCCGGTAATCAGATCATTGTTCGGGTAATAGGTTTCGAGCGCCTTCGTTTTTTCGGGCCAGCCGAGGGTCGAAAAAGGCCACAACCCGGAACTAAACCAGGTGTCGAGAACGTCCTCATCCTGTCGAATCTCAACCGGCTTACCATAGTGTGCATCAGCCGCTGCCTGCGCCGCTGCTTCTGTCAGCTCGACAAAAATTTCACCGTCCGGGCCATACCAGGCCGGGATCCTGTGGCCCCACCAGAGCTGACGGGAAATACACCACGGCTGGATGTTGCGCATCCACTCGAAGTAAGTGTTGTCCCATTGTTTCGGCACAAACGAGATTTGCCCTGTTTCCACCGCCTTGATTGCCGGTTGCGCCAGCACCTCAGCATTCACGTACCATTGATCCGTGAGCCAGGGCTCGATCACCACGCC
>JABJCZ010000180.1 GCA_018668475.1 Alphaproteobacteria bacterium
CCCATCGTCATGGACGAACTGTTCGACCGAATTCTAGAAATTCGAGCAACAGGCATCGCCATCCTGATGGTTGAGCAGAACGCCCGGCAAGCGCTGATGATCGCCGACAAAGGGTACGTCCTCGTTACCGGAGAAAACCGGTTTACCGACACCGGGCAGGCGCTGCTCGATAACCCCGACGTCCGTCGGTCGTTTCTCGGGGGTTGAACGTGACGGAATTTTTCAATGCCCTGGTTCTGCTGACCAATTTTGTACTGTTGCCCGGCTTGACTTATGGGTCGCAGCTCGCCCTTGGCGCGCTCGGCGTTACGATCATTTACGGTATTTTGCGGTTCGCCAATTTTGCCCACGGCGACCTTATGTCCTTTGGCACCATGTTCGTGATTCTGGTGACCTGGTGGTTCCAGGGTATGGGCGTCGGCATTGACCCGCTGCCAACCGCGCTGCTGGCGCTCCCATTCGGCATCGCGGCGGCCATCCTGTTGACGCTGTTTGCCGATAAAACCGTCTACCGGTTTTATCGTCGCCGGAAGAGCGCGCCCGTTATCTTCCTTATCGCGTCCATCGGATTGATGTTCGTCTACAGCGGCACGGTCCGTTTTATCATCGGCCCAGCCGATCAACAGTTTGGCGACGGCGCCCGGTTTCTGTTGAAGGTTCAAGAGTTCAAGGACGTAACCGGATTGAAAGAGGGCCTCGCGATCAAGTTATCGCAGGGCCTGTCGGTAGGTGTCGCCGCAATTGTGGTGATCGCGCTCTTCTGGTTCCTGCAGAGAACTCGCACCGGCAAGGCCATGCGCGCCTACTCCGACAACGAAGATCTCGCCCTGCTCTCCGGCATTAACCCGGAGCGCGTCGTCTTCTTTGCCTGGCTCATCGTGGCGGCGCTCGCGACCATTGCCGGCACGATGTACGGCCTCGACAAAAGCTTCAAGCCATTCACCTATTTTCAACTCCTGTTGCCGATATTTGCATCAGCAATTCTGGGCGGTATAGGGCACCCCATCGGCGCCATTGTCGGCGCCTTCATCGTGGCGTTCTCAGAGGTCACGATTACCTACGCCTATAAGAAATTCCTGCGCTACATACTGCCGGAAAGCTGGGAGCCGGACAGTCTCGTGCAGCTCCTGTCGACTGACTACAAGTTCGCCGTATCGTTCGTCATTCTGGTAGTCGTGTTGCTTGTACGACCGACCGGAGTCTTCCGGGGCAAGGTAATATGAGCAGTCTTCCGCGACCACTATTCTTGTTTGCGGGCGTCGTGCTGGCTTTCACGGCAGTAGGTTTTGGCCAGTCGTGGGGCGTTAGCCTGTCCATCGTCAACCTGTGTCTCATTTCCGCAGTGATGGCACTCGGGCTGAACATGCAGTGGGGATACGCAGGCCTAATCAACCTCGGCTCCATGGGCTTTGCAGCTCTGGGGGGCCTGGCCGGCGTCTTGGTCTCCAAAGCGCCGGTCGCTGAATCCTGGTCAGTTGGCGGCGGTAATCTGGGGCTATCCGTCTTGATGGTCATCGCCACTGTGATCGTGGCCCTTGTTGGCCGGCGGTTCATGGCTCGCGGCGCCCTGCGCAATATCGTTACTGCGCTGATCATCCTTGTCGGATATTTTCTGGCCCGCGCATTTTTTGATCCGGCCGTGGAGGCCATCGAAAGTGTCGACGGCGCCAAAACCGGGTATCTCGGCGGCGCCGGCATGCCGATTATTTTTTCCTGGATCGTCGGCGGTGCTTTCGCCGGTGCTGCAGCCTGGATTATCGGAAAAATTGCACTTGGATTGCGAACCGATTACTTCGCCATAGCCACCCTCGGCATTTCCGAAATTATACTTGCTGTCATCAAAAACGAAGACTGGCTGAGTCGCGGCGTCAAGAACGTAACGGGCCTCAGTCGTCCCGTACCCTACGAGATCGACCTGCAGACGAGCCCGTGGTTTCTGGATCTAATGACATGGCTGGGTGGAGACCCGGTCAGCGGTTCGACCATCTTTGTCAAACTCTGCTATGCGGTTTTGTTTATTGGCGTTTTGCTAATTCTGATCTGGTTGCTCGAGCGCGCGCTAAATTCGCCCTGGGGCCGAATGATGCGGGCAATTCGCGACAATGAGCACGCTGCCGAAGCCATGGGCAAGAACGTCACGCGCCGGCATTTGCAGATATTTGTTCTGGGCGCCGCCGTTGTTGGCGTGGCCGGTGCCATGTTGACCACGCTAGACGGCCAATTTACGCCGGGCTCCTACAACCCTCTCCGTTTTACTTTCGTCATCTGGGTCATGGTTATTGTCGGCGGGTCCGGCAATAACTGGGGCTCGGTGCTGGGCGCGTTCATCATCTGGTTCATTTGGATTGAGGCCGAGCCCGCCGGATTATGGCTGATGAACCTTGTTACCACCGGCCTCGATGAGAGCGACCCCTTGCGCCTTCATCTCTTACGGAGTGCGCCGCACATGCGTGTGATCGTCATGGGGCTGGTGTTGCTCCTCGTGTTGCGATTCAGCCCCAAGGGACTTATGCCGGAAGTTCGACGACGATAATCGTCGCCCGCTATCCAAAGGAACATGACCATGACCGATCGCCTCCATGGAAAAACCGCCCTGATTACAGCCGCCGCGCAAGGCATTGGTCGAGCGACAGCGGAAATGTTTGCGGCGGAAGGGGCACAGGTTCATGCCACCGATATCAATAGTGAAAAGCTGGCAGAACTTGCCTCGGTGCCCGGCATCGAAACGCATGTTCTGGACGTGACGGACCCCGCAAGGATCGCCACAGTGACGGACGCGATTGGCACCCTCGATGCGTTGATCAACTGTGCCGGCTTCGTACATCACGGCAGCATTCTCGATTGCAGCGAAGACGATTTCGACTTTTCCATGACTCTCAACGTGCGAGCGGCTTACAGAATGATCCGTTCCTGTTTGCCCGCCATGCTCGAAAAAAGTCACGGGTCCATCGTCAACATCGCCTCTGTTGCATCAAGCATAAAGGGCGTTCCCAACCGGTGTATCTATGGTGCCAGCAAGGCAGCGGTGATCGGCCTGACGAAATCGGTGGCTGCCGATTACGTGGGACGAGGCGTGCGATGCAACGCTATTTGCCCGGGCACTGTGCAATCTCCCTCTCTTGATGACCGGATCAACGCTCTCGCTGATCCAATCCAGGCCCGAAAGGATTTTATTGCCCGCCAGCCAATGGGGCGCCTCGGCACAACGGATGAGATCGCTGCACTTTGCCTCTACCTCGCCTCCGACGAAGCCGCCTTTGTTACTGGCGCCGAATTTGTAATCGATGGCGGGATGACGACTTGAAAACACCGAGAGGGCTTCGCGAAAATACCCTCCGCTGCGCACCAGCTGACCAGCTGCAGACCCCACCTCTGATACCGGTCAATTATTATCGCTAGCACACACTCGACCCCGGAGGACCCTACTACCAGCCTTTCGTAAACCCGGTGAACCGGGTAGCGACCCGGTGAATATCCTGCAGAACGTCGGCAGGCACCTGCGGCTGCATCTCGCTCGACGTACTTGCATATATGGCATCCGCCAGACCGCCGAAACGCGTTTCAACGGCGCCGGCGATTTCGTCGTGCCGGCCAATGGCTGCGAACAGGCGCAAAACGTCGTCCGAGATTTCCGCTGCGATCTCGTCCCATTGTCCGTCTTTTGTCATCCGATTGAGTTTGCGGCCAAGGTCCCCGTGGCCATGGTGCTCCAGCACCGGCCAATAACTCGGGGTCGAACCGTAAAACGCAACGCGGTAGCGCACCCACTCCACAACCTCCGCCA
>JABJCZ010000181.1 GCA_018668475.1 Alphaproteobacteria bacterium
AACTATCCTCGGCCGTCGCGCTGTCAGCTGTGCGGCCCTGCCGCACTTCATTGATCGCTGAATTGAGGGCCTGTGCTGTAACGCCAGCATCTGCCAGTGCCTTTCCGGCTGCCGTCTCCTTGGCCATCACCAGGGCAAGGAGCATGCGCTCGACGGTAACGAAACTGTCTCCGGATTTGTTGGCAATTTCCTGCGCCGAATCGAGAACACGGGCTGTCTCGGGCGCCATATGTATCTGACCGGCGCCACCGCCCTCGACCGTCGGGTGTTTTTCTAGCGCAGCATCCACTAGTGCCGAAGCACGTTCCGCGACGCCACCCGCCGCCGTGATGAGATTGGCGGCCAACCCTTCCTCATCCTCAAGAAGGGCCTTCAACAAATGTTCGGAAGTTAACTGCTGGTGGCCGCGCCTTAACGCCAGGCCCAACGCGGCCTGAATCAATCCGCGGGAACGCTCAGTGAATTTTTCCTGATCCATATCGCCCTACTCCATCGGCCGCCCTACCAATTGAGCCGACCCAGGTCGCACTCGTGTTCAGGTAACTGGGCGCCAGTTCAGACTGTGGTGTGGATCGTATATGGGTATCCGTCAGCGTGACGCAAGATGCCGGAACCGTCCCGCAGCTACAAAATTTGCTCCGGGCGAAATGCTTTGTCGGCGACCGTCAGACAGAAGCCTGGTCATCGTCCTCGCCTAGCGCGCGCATCAACCCTTCGTCACTGGGTGCAGCCGAAACGCCCGAACTTACCTTGGGGGCGTTTACGACCTTGGGCGCATCTACAGTGGCGTCGGTGCTGGAAGTCACTTCGGGTGCCGTATCTTCAGCAGTTTCCGCCGAATTGTTCTTGCTCTCGACCGCACTCTCCGACGGACGGGTCACGGGGCGATTGTCATTGCTGTCATTGTTCGCCCCATTTCCAGCGTCGGCCTCGTCCTGATTATTTCCACGTTGCGCGCCGTTGGCCTGCTTGGGTTTCGCCTCGCCTCCATTAGCGTTCATCACGCGAAAATAATGCTCTGCATGCTGAAAAAAGTTCTCTGCCGCTATTCGGTCGCCCGCCAAAAGCGCGTCCCGACCGAGGGCCTGATATTTCTCGATAACTTGCGAGGCGTTGCCGCGAATTCTGCCTTCAGGGCCGTTACTGTCAAAATTGGTGTTGCGGCCCTGTTGGTTTGGGCGGCGACCGCCGCGATGCCCACGCGTACGGCGTGGGTTTTGGGATTGCTTCATTCCGTTGCTCATTGGTGTCCCGGAGTCTGTATGCACACTACGTTTAGGTGCGGGTGTCAGCGCCAATTACTTGGGTCACAGAAACGCCGTGTCCCCAGTCATGGAGCGGGCTCATTCGCCAGATACTTCTGAAGATGATGCGACCCAAGCGCGACTCCCGCGCTCTCCTGTCTGTCGCTGCAATGAACGTAACCAGCATCGCCCACTTTGCAAGCCTAAACTTCATTATCTGAACAAATCATTAGCATTGCCTACCTACGCTTCGGCGTCGATCCGGCGTGGCCATACACCGCACATCGCTCAATTCCGGCAAGATCGGTGCATCGTTCCAATTCAACGAGACCGCCTGTGAGGAAAATTTGGCCAACTCGGCTCGCCTGGTCTCGACCAAATTCGGCGATAACCACCCCGCCCGAAGCCAGCTGCGGTGCCAGTTGCAGCGCCAGCGCGGTATATGCGTCGTCTCCTTGCGCGCCTGCGAACAGGGCGGTGGCAGGCTCATACGCGACGACATCAGTTGCCATCGTCGCCCGCTCGTTTTCACCCACATAGGGCGGATTAGTGACGATTATGTCGAACTGCCCAAAGATTGCCTGCGTCCAATCACCAACAATGAATTGCGCCCGGGCGCCAACATCAGCCCGAACGGCATTGCGACGGGCGATTACAACTGCGTCCGAATTGTTATCTACCCCAAGACCGGTCGCTGAAGCGATTTCGTGCAGTATCGAAATCAACAAACATCCGCTGCCTACCCCAAGGTCCAGAATGCGGAGCCCCGGTGGTGGCGCCGGCAGGTGCCGCAACGCTGCCGCAACCACGGTTTCACTATCTGGACGCGGGATCAGGGTTGCCGGTGACACCTCAAATGGCAGGCTCCAGAAATCCTTTTCACCGACAATATAGGCAATGGGCTCATGCGCTTCGCGGCGCACTACCAACGTCTCGAACCGGCGGATCAGAGCAGCTGGCAATACCTCATCCCGCTTTGCAAGTATCTCCTCATCCCGCAATCCGGCCGCGTGTCGCAATAACAGACGCGCATCAAGCCGGGGACTCTCAACACTGGCACCCCGCAAGCGCGATGCGGCGGCAGCCAGAGCACCCCCGACGGTTGATTGGTCGTGCGCCGGCGCGCTCACCCACTCGTCGCCAGACGCTGCGCCTGATCTTCGGTTACGAGTGCGTCGATGACTTCGTCCAACGACTCTCCGTTCAAGACACGCTCGAGCTTGTAGAGCGTCAGATTGATTCGGTGGTCCGTGACCCGGCCCTGCGGAAAATTGTAGGTGCGGATGCGCTCCGAGCGATCGCCAGAGCCGACCTGCCCCTTACGCTCGGCGGCTCTTTCCGCATCGCGTTCCTGACGCTCCTGCTCATACACCCGCGCGCGCAGCACTTTCAACGCCTTGGCCTTGTTTTTGTGTTGAGATTTCTCATCCTGCTGCGTCACCACCAGACCGGTCGGCAGGTGCGTAAGACGCACCGCACTATCGGTGGTGTTCACGCTCTGCCCGCCAGGGCCACTCGCGCGATAGACGTCAACTCGAATATCCTTGTCCTCGATGTGTACATCGACTTCTTCGGCCTCTGGCAGCACGGCCACTGTTGCCGCAGACGTGTGAATTCGTCCGCTGGTTTCCGTTTCCGGCACACGCTGAACCCGGTGCACACCGGATTCAAACTTCAAGCGGGCAAACACCCCTCGGCCATTGATCGAGATAATCGCTTCCTTGATCCCGCCCAGTCCGGTTTCCGACATAGAGACAATTTCAAATTTCCAGCGCCGCGCCTCGGCATAGCGCTGGTACATTCGCATCAGGTCGCCACCGAACAGCGCCGCTTCGTCACCGCCCGTGCCAGCTCGAATTTCAAGAATGGCGTTCTTCTCGTCTGCTTCGTCTTTCGGCAACAGAAGTAATTTCACATCCTGTTCCATCGACGGCAGCGATACCTTCAACTCTTCCAGCTCGGCCTCGGCAAGCGTCTTCATCTCCTCGTCGCCCGAGCTGTCATTGATCAGTTCCGCGAGCTCTATGAACTCGTCACGCGCCTCGCGCAATTTTTCGATGCCTTCAATCACCGGGGACAACTGGCTGTATTCCCGGCTCAGGCGCACACGATCATCCGCCGAAATCTCGGGGGCCGAAAGCGCAGTACCAACTTCTTCATAGCGTGCGACAACCTGATCGAGACGATCTTCAAGGCTCATGACTGAGCCTCGCTCGCATGTTTGTAGACACCGAGGGCACCAGCCAAGCTATTGAATGGGACCTCTTGCTGGTCACCGGACTCAAGGTCCCGCACTGTCGCGGCACCGCGTTCGATTTCATCCTCACCAATGATCACCGCAGCAACCGCCCGTGCCTGATTGGCCTTCTTCATTCGCTTGGAGAGGTTTCCCCGAAAGCCGAGGTCAACCGTAAACCCGGCTCGACGCAGCTGGTTGGTGACCTCCAATGCCACCGTTTGCGCATCATCGCCGATCGGTATGACCGCCACTGGCCTGGGTGCATCCGGCGGCGCATCGGCGAGCATCGCCAGCCGCTCAAGCCCGGCTGCCCACCCCACTCCCGGGGTGGCCGGCCCGCCCATGACCTCCACAAGGCCATCGTAGCGACCGCCCGCCAACACCGCCCCCTGAGCCCCAAGCTCGGTTGTCGTGAATTCAAATGCCGTATGGCAGTAGTAGTCCAACCCGCGCACCAGGTGCGTGTTGTGCGTAAAAGCGATACCCAGGCGATCCAGCCCCTCACAAACCGTCGAAAAAAAGGCCCGCGACGGCTCGTTCAGCGAGTCCTCAAGACGAGGCGCATTTTTAATAACGGCGCGGTCGCTGTCATTTTTGGAATCGAGTATTCGCAGAGGGTTTCTCGTCAAGCGCTCCCGACTTTCTTCCGACAACGCGTCGACGTGACCCGACAAGTACCCGACCAGCGCATCACGATAGGCGGCCCGGCTTTCGGCATCACCGAGACTATTCAATTCCAGTGTGGTTTTGCCCAAAACACCGATGTCGTTGAGCACATGGGCGCCCAGCGTAATAATCTCGATGTCGCCTAGTGGCTCGGGCACACCCAACAACTCCGCACCAATTTGATGAAACTGGCGAAGCCGACCCTTCTGGGGCCGCTCGTATCGAAACATCGGCCCGTTGTAAAAGAACTTCAGTGGCAGGTTCTGGCTAAGTCCGCCGCTGATCAGGGCGCGGGCGACCCCGGCAGTATTCTCAGGGCGCAACGTGAGGCTGGAGCCACCACGGTCCGCAAAGGTGTACATTTCCTTGGTTACAATATCGGACGTATCACCGAGGGTCCGTTGAAAGACTTCGGTAAACTCGAATATCGGTGTCGAAATTTCGCCATAGCCGTATCGCGCCGCGATATCGCGGGCGTGCCCGCTCACATGTGCATGCCGCCGACTATCTTCCGGCAATAGATCATGCGTGCCACGAACAGGTTGCAGTTTTGCCAACAGTGATACTCCATGTGACGTCACCTCGCCCCGCATGATCGGGGCAGCGGAGCGCGGCCTTCAGTTTCCGAGGGAACAGCTTGCCCCGGTTGAAATGGGAAATTGAGCCCGCGAATAACCGCTTACTCAGTCGTAATTCCGGCTTTCAGCTGCTCTGCATCCAATACAACATCACGCCGCACAACGCCAATCGGACCAACGGACTGAACAACGACACCATCAACACTGATCTGCAGGGCACCGGCATTGCCGGTCACCATTACGAGACCTTCACGGTCAGGAACGCGATAGCTGTCGCCAGCGCGGAGAATACGGGTCAGCAACAGCTCGTTCTGCGGACCCTGAACCTGAACCCAGCTATCCGCTTTCGCGGTGATGACGACCCGGTAATCTTCATTTCCCCGGCCATAAACCTGTGGCACGTACGTTTGCCCGGATGTTGCACTGGAGGCGCCTTGAAGCCCTAGCGCGCCACGCCCGTCAGCGCCCTCAAGTGATGCACCAACCGCGCCTTCGTTCAACGTTTCCGTCGCACCGGATGGCGTTGTCGCGGCATCTTCCACCACATCACGCCCGGCATCCGAACTTGCTGTATCCCACAGGGAAGTCGACTGGTCGCTGGCCGTCGTCTCAATCGTCCCGATCGTCTCAGCTGAAGAGTTCGAAGTATCCGCTGCAACGGGATCACTTGCTAAAGCAGGCGGCGTGTCGGGGGCCTCCACGGCAGCGACGTCAAGTTCCACATCATCTACTGCATCGATGACTTCAGTTACGATCGCGGGCGCGGGCGCAGGCGCAGGCTCAGGATCGACGACGACACCTTCAGATGCCGACTCATCAACCGCGACTGCTTCGTCCCACAGCGAGGTGTTGGAAACAGGCGATTGTCCACCATCACTACCAACGTCAGCCTCTGGCGCCTCAGCGACAGGGGGGACCAGGGTCGCATTGTCCGCCGACACAAAGCTATCGGTGGCAGTGGTCGAATCGTCAGTCGCTTTATCGGTCGTGTCTGCTATATCCAACGACGACTCCTCATCGACCCCGCCCACGGACGCCTCGGTGTTGAGCTCGGACGCAGCGTCAACCCGCGCGTCAGCCGCGGCCACTTCCTCCGCCGTATCCACACCCGCAGCTTCTGTCAGCTTGCTCGACAGGTCGCTTACCAGGTCGGTATCGTCGGTGCCGCGCATTGAATAGTAATACCAGCCCCCGTAGGCCGCACCGGCCAGAACCAGAACAGCCAGAATCAGCCATGGTTTCGGCGCCCGGCCTTCCTTGCTGGGTACTGGAAAAGATAATGGGGACTGAAATCCGCCGGAGACGCTCTCCTGCTTGTAGCGCCGGATCATGTCTTCCGGGTCAAGCCCGAGAAATTCGGAATAGCTGCGCAGGAAACCGACGGCGTAGGTATTGCCCGGCAAATCCGCAAAGCGGCCCTCTTCCAGCGATTCCAGATGCGCGTGCTGAATGCGCAATGCTTTTGCGACATCCGGCAACTCAACGCCAGCCTTCAAACGTGCCTGACGCAGCGCAATGCACAGGCTCGGCTGCACATTTTCGTCGGCGTTTTCGCGCGACTGAGGTTGCCCATCCAGTTCAGGCTCCAACGGCTTGAACGACGGGTTTTTGCGCTTCTCCATAGGCCTCGGCCTCACAATCCCCGCAGATCGCACCGGGTTCAACCCCAAGCGTCCCCGCGTGCAATACGTCAGCTAACGACTGACCACTCCCGAAACCGGGCCGGGCTTATGTCTTCGCCTGCTCCCACCTTGACGGTTTGCGCATACTCCCAAAGAACTGACGGGAACCGGCACGCGCAAAACCAAAGGGGAAACAGCATAATGCCCTTTGTCACGATAATCTGATAACCACTTGGCGAAATTAACACTTTTCGACGAATCGTGTAAAGCGATAGCGCGGCAGATGAACCCTGCCAGCAATTATGCGCCAGCGAGAGCGTCGTCCGCCTGAGCAACCAGCTCGGCAATAATCTCCGCTATCGGCTGTTCCGACTTGACCATGCCAACACTTTGACCCGCCATCAGAGAGCCGTTTTCGACATCACCATCGATGATGCCACGGCGCAGCGCACCGGCCCAGAAGTGCTCGATCTCCAGCTGGGCCGCCTTCTGATCGACCTCCCCTGCTCGAAAACGCGCGATTGTCTCGCGCTGGGCATCAAGAAAGCGCGCGGTTGCGTTGTTCCGTAGGGCGCGAACCGGAATAACGGGAAACTCAGGATCCAGCTGCACTGTCGGCTGCGCATCTCGGGCGCTCGCCCTGTAAAAGGCTTTTTTGAACTTCTCGTGAGCAATTGATTCGGTAGCGCAAACAAATCGGGTGCCGATCTGACAGCCCGACGCGCCCATGGACAAAAATGACGCCATCATGTCGCCCCGTCCAATACCGCCGCCCACGAAAACTGGCACGTCCTTCAGGTGCGGCAAAATCTCCTGCGCCAGTACGCCCGTAGAGACCGGGCCGATATGGCCCCCGGCTTCCATCCCCTCAATGATGAACGCGTCAACACCCTGTCGCATCAGTTTCTTTGCCACCGGCAGGGTAGGTGCAAAACCGATAACCTTTACGCTCGCCTCCTTGAGACGATCGAGCACGGGCCGCGGCGGCATGCCGCCGGCTAGCACGACGTGACCAACCTTCTCAGCCAGACACGCTGCAACCAGGTCATCCAGCTGTGGATGCATCACAATCAAATTGACGCCAAACGGCTTGTTCGTGCGCTCAGCCGTAGCCGCGATTTCCGCTTGCAGCATGGCGGGCTCCATCGAGCCGCACGCGATAACGCCAAAACCACCGGCGTTGGAAATGGCAGAGACCAGATGGCGCTCCGAAATCCACGACATGGCGCCGCCGAGAATGGCATAGCGCGTCCCAAGGAACGCCTGGCCGCGGGACCAGAGTGCATTCAGCTCGGCTGAGGCGCCGCTGTCTCCGCTATTCGGCATCCAGCCCATAGGCTGTGTGCAGCGCACGCACAGCCAGCTCCGTGTAATCCTCAGCGATCAGAACACTAATCTTGATTTCAGATGTCGAGATTACCTGAATATTGATTCCCTTTTCTGCGAGCGCAGTGAACATCGTGTTGGCGACGCCGGCATGGCTACGCATGCCTACCCCGATAACCGAAACCTTGACCACTTGAGGATCGGATTCAACTCGGTCATAGGACAGGGCGTCAGCCGCATCCTCAATCACCTGCAAGGCGCGCGCCAGATCACTTCGAGGTACGGTAAAGGTCATGTCGGTTGACGTACCGTCAGCCGCGACGTTCTGCACAATCATATCGACGTTGATACTGGCTGCAGCGAGCGGGCCGAACAGGGCAGCTGCAATGCCTGGTTTATCCGCGACGTTGACGACCGTGACCTTGGCCTCGTCCCGCGTGTAGGCAATACCGCTTACGGCTTCGTTTTCCACAATCTCTTCCTCATCCATCACAAACGTGCCCGGCGCGTCCGAGAAACTCGACAACACTTGCAGCGGCACATGATACTTCATGGCCATCTCGACAGACCGGGTCTGCAGAACCTTGGCCCCCTGGGACGCCATCTCCAGCATTTCTTCGTAGGTAATCTTATCGAGCTTGCGAGCGCCGGCAACAATTCGCGGATCGGCGGTAAATACGCCCTCAACATCAGTGCATATGTCGCAACGGTCCGCTTCTAAAGCTGCGGCAAATGCCACAGCAGATGTATCGGACCCGCCACGCCCCAGCGTCGCGATGCGACCCATGGGCCCAACTCCTTGGAAACCGGCGATTACTGGCACTTCGTTCTTGGCCAGTCGCTTCTTGAGTTCCGTGGCATCGATGTCCTCAATCCGGGCGGAGCCGTGCGTTCCGTCCGTATGAAGCGGAATTTGCCAACCTAGCCAGGAGCGCGCCGGCACGCCGAGTTGCTGTAAGGCAAGCGCCAGCAATCCCACGGTGACCTGCTCACCGGTCGATACCACCGTGTCATACTCGCGCGCATCATGCAGCGGGGCCATTTCACGCACCCACTTGGCGAGCTGATCGGTCACGCCAGCCATTGCCGACAGGATCACAGCAACCTGATTGCCGTCATCCCACGTTTTCTTGACGCGTTCCGCTACGATGCGAATACGGTCAATATCCGCAACAGACGTACCACCATATTTCTGGACAATTAATGCCATGTCGACCCAGATACAATTGAAACCCCGTAGCGGGCAAGATGTTGCCGACGCACGGGGCGCCCATACATACTGTTCTGCGCCGCATGACGCAAGAACACCTCAAACCGGACAAACATCAGGCACCCAATGACCACAACCAGCTCTGACGACCCGTCCCTCAACGAAACGGCGCACAATACGACGGCAGACGAGGTCGCGCGATTTTCTGCCCTCGCCGACAAATGGTGGGACCAGGACGGCGCTTTTCGGCCTCTCCATCAACTCAATCCCGTGCGCCTTGAATATATTCGTGACCATGTATGCGCCCAATTTGGACTAGACTCGCGCTCGATGCAGCCGCTCGATGGATTGACAGTGCTGGACGTCGGCTGCGGCGGCGGGCTGATCGCCGAGCCGCT
>JABJCZ010000474.1 GCA_018668475.1 Alphaproteobacteria bacterium
CGTAATCGTTTAATAGTTTAGATAGTTTCATACGTTCACAGTTCATATCACGTGATGTAGAACCACCTGTGATACCAATGCCTGGCAATTGTAATCCACCTGATTTACCAACTGCACAAATATCTTGTGAGTAAGCACTCATACCTGGTGCTGATGCAGTAGGTACTGGAACTTTAGTATTGTTGTTATTGTTTGTCGTGTTTGTTGTTGTACTTGTAGTGTCGTTAGTTGAGCCAGAAGAATATGTTGTAGTATTCTCTGCTGAATAACCACCAGTAATAGTTGTGTTCGAACCAGAAGTATTTGTCTGGTCGTTTGTTGTCGCACCACTACTTGTCGTGTCTGCAAACGTCATTGTCGATATTGATGCTAGTGTAACGACTAACATTGTTCTGATGAAATTCATAAGGTTACTCCTCTAAATAAACTACGCATACAATATAATATATACTCTGTTATTTATAAATACGATGTTAATTATAAAGTTCGTATTTAAGTCAGAAGTATGACTTCATCACCAACATTCACTATTCCTTCACTTAAAACTTTTGCACACCATCTATCTCTGCAAATAGTCCAAGCATAATCAAAGAATGAGTCTCTTATTGTGCCACAAGGCACTGCTGTGAATGTAAGTTGAAGTTGTATATCACCTATCTGTAGAATATTATTCTCTTCTAGTGATGCCCAATCTAATCCAGAGATTGTAAGATTTTCACCAACTGAACCTGGAGTAATGGGATGTTTGTGTTCTTGGAGTTGAGTAATGCGTTCACTTGAGTATAGAAGAACGGCTCTATCTGTTCCACCGTGATTTGAATGCTTTTGTTTATCTCCTTCTAAACCATTCATTCGAATCGTAGCAGATGGCACTGGATGTTTTGGTACACCACCAGTTGCATTCAGATTAATACTTTTTACTATCGCCATACTTTTATTTATGTGGGCCGACTTCCAACCATGAGAGGCACCGTCGAAGACGGGTTCCGCCTCCTTCCGACCATTTTTTTGCATTATTCTCTTGCAAAACCTTTTAAACTATGCTATGCTATACTATGATTAAAAATAAAAAAGAATTACAAGAACTACCGGCCAATATTAAAATAGGCTACTCAACATATTCTTTCGATTTCTGGCCAGATACATTCGCAAGTACAGAAGATGCCCAAGGGGAATTTTTCTCTACGCTAAATAAGATTGGACTTAAGGAATCGTCTCATAACAGTATAGCAGGAGTTAATACACTACTACACGAGATACTTCACGGAATCGTCTACCAATGGTCCATAGAAATGGGCGACAAAGAAGAACAGACAGTAAACACATTAGCAAACGGCTTAACTACGGTTCTTGTAGATAATCCTTGGTTAATATCGTATATTAAAAAATATGTATAGAAGTATAGTAATCATACTATTACTGCTTATACTACTCAATACATGCGGAGGAGCATAACAAACAATGACACTGGAAGTCACAGTAAGAAACAATAATGTCAAAACGGCATTAAGAATACTAAAGAAGAAACTAGAACAAGATGGTATGATGATGGAAATAAGAGAACGTCAACACTATAAGAAGCCTAGTCAAAAGAAACGAGAAGCCAAGAAGGCAAGCATTCAAAGAACAAGAAAGCGTGAGAAAGAAAGACGCAGGGATGAAGACTATTAACTGTGTAAGAACTGTGTCAATACTGTGCGGTTTTCTATTCTTATCTAGTTGTGGACCTTTATCACATACACTCTTTACATTAGGTGGACATAACTTTACTCTTGGTGGTATGGTCATAAGTAATACAGTAAAGAAAGTTATAGAGAACGACAGTAAGGATGAATGTGTAGAGGGATGGGATACGCCTTCTATTACTATACCTTGCGAGGATAACAAATGACTATGCAATACCAAGAAACTGAAGAAGAACGTGTAGAAGAGCATAACAAGTACTTAGATAACCTTGACAAGTACTGTAATAACTGTGGTCGTATACACACTGGAAGACTTGTAGAAGAACACCTTGATGGTGACAATAAGCCTATAGAGATAGTTATATGTAATGGTCCTGTATTCATTGAAGATACAGACTATAGAGACTATGAACAAGCAAGAGCCCAAATGATTGCTGATAACATACCACCAGACTTTGAAGGGAAAGAAGAATGAGCATAACACATACTACATCCAAGAAGAAAGATAAGGATAGAGCCTTGAGTAAGAAAGCCTTAAAAGAGTTCTTAAGTAAGGGTGGGAAGATAACTGAAATACCAGAGGGAGAAACTACAGAAGCCTCTCATATGAAGTATAGGTATAGAAAGACTAAGAAGGATATTAAAAAACCTCCAGTGGAGTAGAAAAAAATACTCCGGAGGTAATTCCGAATATCAGGTACACAGTCTATTAAAGATTAATCCCCTATAGAGAAAACAAAAATCTGGTGTAATACCATTAAAAAAGGTGCCGACATTAATTTGCCGCTTCGGGTTTTTCGGGTTTTTCTCTGGTGGACACATGCTTACGACCGGCGACGGTTTCTAAATATTTTTTATTATACTACTGCCGGTCCGATTGTTGTAAGAGTTTCTTTGAAGAACTCTAGGTATATAGTATACCCTACGATAGTTAACCATACAAGGAGGACAGTGTTACGTAACTGTACTGTTAACTTGTAGAGGTCATTGACTTCTTTCTTCTTCTGTGGACGTTTCGCCATAGTATTCTCCTATTGTATTAGATTGTTCCTGTCCAGTGGACTGTGTAGTTATCATCAAAGATATTACCACGAGGTTTATTACGGGCAGGTGTTGACCAAGAGGCAGCCATAAGGATGTCCCCTTTCTTAAACTTACTGTCCTTGTCTGTGTTGACAACGAATGAATGAGCAGAGCCACCACTCAGTATCTTAATGTATTTGTTACCAAACTTGGCTTGTAGTTCACTCTCAAACTCTTTAATACGAGGAGCAGGGTCAGTATACCATTCTTTGTTTACTGATTTACTTGAGCGGTCAGCCCATCCCTTAAAGTCCTCTACGATTTTGCGAAGGTAGTTGTCTAAAAATAAGTCATTCTCTTGCATACATTGTACTCCTCTATTGAATATAATACTATTATAACACATCCACAGGGCCTGTCAAGTTTTAAAGAGGTGCTGGTTACGAATTCAGCGATAGCATTCGTTCTATCCGCTCACATAGATAGGGTGCATTATGTTCACACGAGTCCTATCTATCACGCTCCTATATTCATTTTACATCGCAAAGAGAAACGATTGGGGAAATAGTAATACTATTATAACATATTACACACCATTTGTCAACCTAGGTCTTGGTTCGCTCTAGGATGACTGTCAGCGTGTCTGAAGGAATTGTTGTGAGTAATGTCCTATCGTCTGAGCCTAACTCTTTATAGAAGATATCAGGCATATCCTTAAACTCTACGAAAGACTTTGGGTCAACCTTGCTTGTAAGGTGGTTGAAACTTTCAAAGCCATCGTTGTCGGCCGCTATGATTAATCCATTCTTTAATTGTATCACTCTATTGTCTCCCTATTATCTATTATAAACCTTTTAAAGTTTCTGGACAGTAAACTATATTGATAGCCAAGAAACCCATCCACTTCATTCTGTAGATTATCGTAGTCCTTGAGGGCGATAATGTCTTGTTGGACATTGAATGGTAAATCATTACCAGTCTCACACTCAGGATATTCTTTGAGCAATCGTATTTGCTCGGCTGATAGGTTGAAATCAGAAGGCATCGTCTCCTCTTTGGGACCCTGCTTTCTCATCCAGTTATCAAAGTCTTCTGCATTCGTCATTGTTAAAATCCGAAGCCAACGTCTCTACGAATACGAAGAACAGGCAAAGGGTCAGCATCAGCCGAATTGTCTTCACCATAGATTTCATCACCTGGAGCGACAACATCTTTTACTATCATATCGTATGGTTTAATGATTTCCATCGCTGTAGCGTAAGCCTCGTCAGCGTCAAAGGCCTTTACATACATATTATGCAGTGCTGAACTGTCTGCGATGGTATTTCGTATCCCTACCATATAAGTGTTCATAAATGAACGAAGATATGGGGTCACAATTGAATTAGGTTTACTAAAAGTTGTTGTTAAGTCTAACATAGTTCTCCTTTAATGATTAATTTCTCAATGTTTATAGTACTATTATACACGATTCTCGCCCTCAATGTGAGGGATTATGGATCCACCCCAACCATTCTTGTGGTCCAGTTAGCCCCAATCTTCAAGGTCTTCTAAATCCTGACGGATATCTTCAACCTCCATCTCAACTTTGACCTCTTCTAGTGGTTTCATCTTCAATAACTGTCGCCTTTCTAGGTCTCGTTCTAGTTGTGCGACTAAATTCACCAAGCCTTTTGCCTTGGCTTCTTCAATTGATAGTATACTCACTCAATACTCCTTTGTTTAATTAAACCTTTGTTAGCATAGACGCAGGAACATTCCATCTCGTAGAACCCGTGTCAACTACAACGTTTTTAATGTTAATCTTTAATACCGTACCTTCAGTAAGACCACGGCGGCCATTAAACGACACTCTATCACCTTTCATTAGTGAACGAATCGTCTGTTTGCCTAAGAATGTGCGTTGCATATTCATACGTTCTGATACCATTTTCACATCTTCTAAAGACATCTTTGATACCAAAGCGTTAATTGTATCCATTTCATTTGATTTTAACATATTATTACCTCTATTTTAATTAAAATTAGTCTAAACG
>JABJCZ010000020.1 GCA_018668475.1 Alphaproteobacteria bacterium
CAGCCACCCGGTGCGGCGCCAAGGTCGAGCACTTTTTTACCTGGCCCGAGAAAATGAAACCGCTCATCAAGCTCGATCAGCTTGAAAGTTGATCGGGACCGGTATCCGGCGTCTTGGGCCGCGTGGACGTATGGGTCATTGAGCTGGCGCTGAAGCCAGCGAGTGGACGATGACCGCCGGCCACCGCCCTTGACGATTACGGTCTTGCGGCGCCCACTACCAACCGCAGGACTAGTTTTTTTGCCACCCTTGCCGCCACCCTTTTTTCCGCCAGCACCGCTCATGCGATCACACGGTCGGTGCGCATCATGCCAAGCAAAATGCCTTCGCGCAGCCCACGGTCAGCAGCGCGAAGAGAGCCCACCGGGCAAATATTCATAATGGCCTGCAAGATCGCGCAGCCCGCCAGCACGACATCCCCCCGGCCCTCGCCAATACAGGGGGTTTGCGCTCGCTCGCTGTCGCTCATGGCGAGCAAGCTCTCGATAACGTCTTCGATGGCGTCAAAATTCATGCGCAGTCCATCAACACGGGCCCGATCATAACGCGGCAGCCCGAGATGCAAGCCGGCCACCGTCGTCACCGTGCCTGACGTTCCGAGCAGCTGAACCGAACCCTTTGTGGCCGAGCGGGCAATATCACAGACCTCGGCAAAAGGCGCCAAGGCCGCGGATACCTCATCGACCATGTCGCAAAACATGCGCTCGGATATCACTTTTTTGCCGTGGCGCTCCGCGAGGCCGACAACCCCAAGATCAAGTGAGGTCCAGTCCTCAAGAACCGGTCCTCCGTCGGAGTCCGTTCGTACCCACAACAACTCGGTACTCCCGCCGCCAATGTCAAACAGCAGCATGTTGCCACCGGTATTCTCCACAAGCGGCAGGCAACTATCCAGTGCGAGCCGGGCTTCCTCCTCCGTGGAAATGATATCGAGCGTAAGGCCGGTTTCTTCGGCAATACGGGTTACGAAGGCATCAGCATTGTCAGCCCGCCGGCACGCGTCGGTCGCCACGCCCCGAAAGCGAGTGACCCCGCTCTTTTTCAGACGGGCCGCACATACCCGAAGAGCCTCAATGGTTCGGGCCATAGCGGCGTCGGACAAGCGATTGTTCCCTGCAACGCCTTCGCCGAGCCGGACGATCCGTGAATAGGAATCGAGCACCCGAAAGGATGGGTCCTGCGGCGCAGCAACAAGGAGGCGACAATTATTCGTCCCCAGATCGATAGCGCCATAGGCCGAGTTTGTTCCGATGCCGGAATTCGACATATCGCCGTCAATTGGAGTGTCAATGTGTGCCATCAGGCCGCTCGCCTTGCCCCTAACCAGATCGTTTCCATCATTCCAAAAATTGGCCAGTTGGCAGCCAGCTCACGACTTTCACAAGGCTTGGCGCGGGCGCAATTAGGAATGCTTTAAGTTCAGTTTACTACACTTGGTGCGGTCAGGTTGGTAATTGGCGATTATGGGCCAGACGTCAATTGATGGAACGCACCGGCCAATTATAGGGCACCATACGGAAACCTACTGAAGTCCTGTTGACTTATGCCCGCCTCCGCCTTATTTGGCGGGGTACAAATTTCCGTTGGGGGATCGTCTAACGGTAGGACAGCGGACTCTGACTCCGTCAATCGAGGTTCGAATCCTCGTCCCCCAGCCAATTTGAAAATCCGAAAATTGAGTAGACCTACGAATGGCCCGGTGGGACCGCGCCCAAAGGTCAGTAAGCGGCCATGGATGGTGTCATCACGTCGCTATGCCTCCGTACTATCCTAACGATAGGGAAAGGCGCGATGCGCGACACCCAGAGAGGCGGGCCGCACCAGAGACGTATCGGGCGCAGGCGCACGGCTGGGCCGAGAACCGACATAAAGCGCGGCCAGAATGTTCACGGCCGCGTAAATCAACGGAATAATGGCAAATGGTCCCATCATCACGCTGAGGCCAACATAGCCGAGACTCATTCCGAAAAATGCCGCCAACTTGGCGCTAAGGGGAATGGCCCGATGCTCGTGCCAGGCGCGCAGCGGCGGCCCAAGACGTGGATGGTTATAGAGCCAGTCGTGAAAACGCTGGGAGCCACGCGAAAAGCCCCACAAGGCGATCAACAGGAACACCGTAGACGGCATCCCCGGAACGAATACCCCGATAACGCCCAGGCCCAACCCGGCAAAACCGAGAGCGAGCCAGAGTGCTTTGGCGATGATGGCGTGGTTGATGGTGATTTTCGACATGCACCCTTTTGCCCCACCCGGCCTTAAGGCGGCGTTAAAAGTAGTGGTTAACGCGAGAAAAATTGGCCCCCGACGTCATAAATCGGAGATGGAGGGTGCCGAATCTTCGATTTGTCGGATGCGATCAATGCCGCTGCGCATGTGAGACCTGATAAATTCGGCTTGCTGCACCGGGCCGACATTGCGCCGGCCAATCCGATCACCCCAAATGTTCATTTTGACTGTCAATCCGCACAGGACGCCGCCAATCGTAGCGTGATGCCCCTCGATCATCGCCCTTACCTTCTGGAAAGACGTGGCATTGAGGTCTTCCCACATCGACTTGGAATGACGATCAAAACTCTCGAACCGACCGGTAATCGACGACGAGATATCGCCGAGCTGTTCACGCAGGAATGTGCAGGTCGTCATCAAGCCCCTGTCCTGCTTCATCTGATAGCTGTTCTGCAACTCACCCATCTGGTCGTAAAAAATCTCCAGCTTGGGGACGATTTCGTCCAGACCGGCTTTGTAGTAGGCAAGGGACAGATAAATATCGCCGTATTCCTCGAGAAACGTCGGCACCGCCAGCACGTCGATTTCGAGCTTTTCGGCAAGTAATTTCAGATTAGTGAGCGCCTGTTCCTTATCCGGATTAGCAAACATATTGAGCAAATCGCTGTAATTGCTAACGTCGACGTCGGAAGAGCCGTAGACTTGCTGCATCAATGGCCCTGTGAAATAGCGCATGTATTCCACGAGCTCGGATTGTTTTTCTTCCGACAGGCTGAGTTGAGTATGTTCGTCGACCTCAATGCCGAGACGGCGCAAGTCAATGCGCAGGCAATAGACGTCATAACTGTTCAATGCGGCGAGGCTATTGGCGATTCGCTGGTCTTCGTAGCCTTCGGTACCGGTCCATTGAAAAACTTGATCGAGCTTTTCGGGCGCCACCTGCCCGCTGCCCGACGATTCATCCTGGTAAAGCTCGATCACCGATTCGAGGGCTGAATTCTTGATCAAACGGGCCCTTTTGAGACCAGGCGTTTCAAACGGGATTATTGAGAGTGGCAAAATATGGATCGAATCCATATCGAGCTGTTCGCTACTCAAGTCCTCTGTCGCAGCGGCGGCCGCAGCGGTCATATCGATCCCCGGATCATCGTACTGGAAAGTACGCGCTCAACACGTGAGCCCAGTGTGAAAAGTTAACGCGGTTAATATGACCCGAAGGGGTTAATAATGAGTTTCGATACGAGGTCCAGTGGTGTTAAACCGACCGGGCTATCTGGACCGGTCATGCTAGCTTTCGAGACTCAGCCGCGCATGTATGCCCGGGCCCTTATCTGAGGCCACCGATGACAAGACCCGCAACGGAACAATCGACCCGCGCCGTCGCACCCAATAGCGGCCAAAGCTGCTGGATTATTACTGAAGGCGCGGCAGGCATGGAGAACCAGTGCCTCGGACTGGCGGATGCGCTTGGCCTTGATACGACTGTATTTCGTCCGCCCAAGGCATTACTGCATGGGATTGTGCCCGGCAGGTGGCTCGGCGCCGCGACGCTGACACAGCGCCTGCGGGCAAGTGCGCAAAACTCGGGCGCAGACTCGAGCACCACTTCAGGCGGCGCTCTACCGGCCTATCCGGACATTGCGATCTCGTGCGGCCACAAGTCGGTCGCCTACGCCATTGCGCTGCGTCGGATGAGCCAGGGCAAAACGCTCACGGCTCACATTCAAAACCCGCACACATCGCCTGCACTGTTTGACCTGGTATTTGCCCCGGCGCACGACCGCCTGGAAGGCACAAATGTCACCGCCACCGCCGGCGCATTGCATCGCGTAACGGCGCAGCAACTGGATGATGCGCGCCAGCACTTTTCAGATCGCTATGCGAGCCTGCCGCGCCCACTGATCACGGCGTTGATCGGTGGCGCCAGCAAGCGCTACCGACTGGATGCTGATGCCGCCCGCGCCATTGGGAGCGACCTTGCCAAGCTCGTCGCCACGCAAAATGGCAGTTTGCTTGTAACGACCTCGCGCCGGACTGCACCGGACGCCGCTGCCGCATTGCGCCAGGCCCTTGCAGATGTCCCCGGCGAAATTTGGGATGGTACCGGCGACAATCCCTATTTCGGGTATCTGGCGCTGGCCGACCATATCGTCGTGACCTGTGATTCGGTGACCATGACGTCCGAGGCCTGTGCCACTGGCAAGCCGGTTCATGTCATGCGATTGAAGGGTCGGGGATCACGTCGATTCGATCAGTTTTTTGCCGACTTTGTGGCCGCCGGTTATGTTCGCTGGTTATCGGGGACCCTTGACGCCTGGCTCTATGACCCACCGCAGGAGACCGCTCGGGCAGCGGAAATTGTCCAACAACGGCTAACGGATCGCGCGCCTGACTTGTAACCACCGCTGCCGGTTCATACTGTAGAGACATGCGATATGCGGCGCTCGCGCATCGCTCATGCCATCATTCGATTGTGAGATCCTATTCATGCCCGAAACACACCATTCCAAGGTTCTGATCATCGGATCCGGCCCGGCCGGCTATACCGCCGCCATTTATGCCGCCCGAGCCAACCTTCACCCCATCCTTGTGCAGGGGCTTGAGCCCGGGGGCCAGCTCACCATCACCACAGATGTGGAAAACTATCCCGGATTTGCGGATGTGATTCAGGGTCCCTGGCTGATGGACCAAATGCGTGGGCAGGCTGAGAGCGTCGGCACCAAAATGGTCTCGGACCTCGTCACAGGCGTCGATTTCTCGTCCCGACCATACCGATGCCAGGGCGATTCAGGCGATATCTACACGGCTGATACGGTGATCATCTCCACCGGCGCGCAGGCGCGCTGGCTTGGGCTCGAGAGCGAAGAAACGTTTATGGGCTTTGGCGTTTCAGCATGTGCCACTTGTGACGGTTTCTTTTACCGCGGCAAAAACGTCGCCGTTATTGGTGGCGGCAATACAGCTGTAGAGGAAGCACTGTATCTGACTAATCATGCAGCCCGCGTCACACTGGTGCATCGACGCGATAGCCTGCGCTCGGAAAAAATTCTGCAAGATCGCCTGTTTGCCAACGACAAAATTGACGTCGTCTGGGACCACACCCTCGACGAGATTATCGGCGACAGGGACCCCAAGGGCGTCACTGCAGCCCGATTGCGCAATGTCGGCAACGGGGACACTCGCGATCTTGCGGTCGACGGCGTGTTTGTCGCCATCGGCCACCGTCCGAACACCGATATTTTCAAGGGTCAGGTTGATATGGACTCAGAGGGCTACATCGTAACCGCACCGGACAGCACCGCAACCAGTGTGCCAGGCGTGTTCGCGGCCGGTGATGTTCAGGACAAGCAATACCGCCAGGCTGTTACTGCCGCCGGAACCGGTTGCATGAGTGCTCTGGAGGCGGAAAAGTTCGTCGCTGAGAACCCGCTGGAAACCTCGGCCGCCGCAGAATGACCAGCCGAGCCTGAGGGTCGCAATGGACTGGGATAAATTACGCGTCTTTCGGGCTGTCGCCGCAGCCGGCAGCTTTACAAGCGCCGGACGCGAACTGCAACTTAGCCAGTCCTCCGTCAGCCGGCATATTTCAGGCCTGGAAGAGCAGCTGGGTGTCGCCCTTTTTCACCGGCACTCGCGCGGTCTAATCCTCACCGAGCAAGGTGAATCGCTTTTTGAAACCGCGCAGGACGTTTTTTCGAAACTCATGCTGGCCGAAGCGGCAATTTTGGAGGGACGCGATACGCCGAGTGGGCGTCTGGTCGTTACGGCAACGGTAACCTTTGCGTCTATCTGGTTGGCCCCGCGGTTGATTGCCTTCCGAAGGCTTTATCCCGAGATCGATCTCACACTGCTCGCAGCCGATGATGCCAAAGACCTGAGTATGCGCGAGGCCGATATCGCAATTCGCATCGGTCCGCTGAGCCAGCCCGACTTGATCCAGCGCCACCTGATGAAGTTTCATCACCACATATATGCGTCACCGTCGTACCTCGAAGAGCATGGTCCGATAGAGAAAATAGAGGACCTGTGGAACCATCAGTTGATCGTCTACAACAAGGGACCACTGACCGGGCTCATCCACCCGTTTTGGATGACCGATCTCGCCGGCTCAGCTGCCGCCGCCCCCCAGCCGGTTCTCGAGGTCAACAATATCTATTGCATGGTCCAGGCTGTCGAAAGCGGGCTTGGCGTTGCCGGATTGCCTGATTACTCGGTTCATGACCACGCCAAAGTGGTGCGGGTTCTGCCCGAGGCGGAGGGACCGGAGATAGATACTTACTTCGTTTATCCGGAAGAATTGCGGCATTCGAAGCGGATCGCCGTTTTTCGCGACTTCCTGTTGCAGCAGCTTGCAGACTGGCGTTACTAGCGGCGACTTGCGAACCAGCCAAACCTCAATCTTGCCATGCAAAAATTGCATAACAGCATTGAATATTTTTTACTGGAAATAATTGGTCCGGACCTTATGTTCTGCATTGCAGCATAACGGTGCGTAGCTCCTACCTCCCCTAGCACCGCTATCTGCAACGCTGAGCCTCGGCGACCCCTCGCCAGGCTCGCGGGCTTCGAATCAAGGTTCGGAGCCGGGTCTACGGGCCCAAGTAGGCGGGCCACATATTGCCCGTCTTACGTCTCCCAGACGTGAAACCTCCCTGTTGACTAGGGCCGGACTGCTTGCAGTCCGGCCCTTTTTTTGTGCTAGTCCCGCAACATGACCGGCAAATCAGCCATGCAAACGAACACGTTCGCACCTGCAGCATGCATTTCGGCGCGCCACCGATCTGCATCCTGCCCCGCACCCGGCGCATATCCAAAGACCCGCATGCCGGCCGCGCGGGCGCCCTGTACTCCCGGCAGGCTGTCTTCCACAACGACCGCCTGGGAGGGCTCCACGCCCATTTCACGTGCCGCGTGGAGAAACAAATCAGGGTGTGGTTTACCTCGGGCCACCTGGGCCGCACTGAATAGCGCATCGCCAAAATAGTCGCGCAAACCAGTCAGGCCCAGGCTGTGGCGCATCTTGTCCGGCTCCCCGTTGGAGGCCACACACTTTGGCCCGGCCAACCCATCAAGCACATCACGCACACCTTCCACAGGCTGCAAGTCGCGTGACATTGCGGCGAACGTCCGGCGCTGACATTCATCAAGAAACGCAGCATCAAGCAACACACTATGGCGCGCCCGGACATCCTCAATCACCGCCGCCATGGTAAATCCATGAAAAGCCAATTCGCAGGCGCGCGGGTCCATCGGCGCGCCGGCTTCAATCAACAACTCTGAAATAACACGAGCGGCAATGGGCTCGCTGTCAACCAGCACGCCATCACAATCAAATATGATCAAGGTTTCCGCCACGTGGGGCAGCATACCCGAAGAGCTCTACATGAATAGAGCTTCGTTCTCACGCCCCTTGTACAGGCCAGCCACATACTCACCATACCCGTTGTAGGGCTGGGTTGGGCGCCACTCCTTGCCATCCGGTCCGAAAAAATGCTCTTCCGCCTGACTCCAGCGGCGATGCGGCACCTCGGGGTTCACGTTCGCCCAAAAGCCATATTCATTACTGGCGATTTCTTCCCAGAAAGAAACCGGCCGCTCTTCCGAGAACGTAAAACGGACAATGCTCTTGATGTGCTTGAAGCCATACTTCCACGGGACCGCAAGACGCAAGGGCGCGCCATTCTGCTTCGGAATTGGTTTGCCGTAATAGCCGGTCGCGATAAAGGCCAGCTCGTTGGCAGCTTCAGCCATGGTCAGGCCCTCAACATACGGCCACGGATACCAGAACTGCCGCTGCCCGGGCGCGAAGCCCGTATCCTCAAACGTCTGCATCACGACGTATTTGGCCGACCCCAGCGGTCGTGCGAAATCCAGCAGCGCACGGAGCGGAAACCCGCTGTAGGGCACGGCGATCGCCCAGCGCTCTACACAGCGGTGCCGATAGAGCCGTTCTTCAAGAGGCATTTTCCTGATGAGGTCGTCAAAATCGACAACCTGTTCTTTCTCCACCAACCCGTCGAAGGTGACGGTCCAGGGCCGCAAAGGCAGCTTCTGCGCCAGCGATGAAATTTCCTTATGCGAACCGAATTCATAAAAATTGTTGTAGGTGGTCGCAACGTCCTCGGGCGAGATTGGCCGGTCGAGCGCAATTCCATCATTTCTCGGCACCGGATACAGGCCAGCTGTCGGATCTGCCTCGGCGCCATCATCGTCGGCCCGCGCACCCGAAAGCACACCAGCGACCGGCGCGACCCCGGCCAGGGCGACGCCTAGACCCAACCCTTTGACGATGCTGCGTCGGTTGAGAAAAATTGATTCTGGCGTGGCTGCCTTGTCCGGCAGGTCCCAGTCGCGCCGTTTGCGAATCAGCATGGCGATCTCCCTCAGTTTTTGTCTGTTCCCATTAAAGGAACAACTAGGTCACGAGGGGCGCCACGGCAAATAAACCGGTTGTGATCAGCCCGCGAGGTGGGCCGGCATGCTGGTGTGATAGCGGGGTTCTAGCTCAACTCACCAGCGGCGCGCTGAATGCGTGCGCAGGCGTCTTCCAGCACGTCAGTTGAGGTGGCGTAAGACACCCGAAAATAGGGGTCGAGCCCAAATGCGGTGCCATGCACAACGGCGACACCCACCGAGCTGAGGAGATAAGCGGCAAAATCCTCGGAGGACGAAATCACGTCCCCCGCCGGTGTCTTCTTGCCGATCAAGCCGGCGCAGCTTGGATACACATAAAATGCGCCCTCGGGCGTCCGGCAAGTCAGCCCCGGTGCATCATTCAACAAGCCGACAACAAGGTTGCGCCGCTCCTGAAACACTTTCTGCCGCTCGGCAATGGAGTCTTGCGGCCCGTTCAACGCCTCTATCGCGGCGATTTGGCTGATCGTCGAGGGGTTTGACGTGGACTGCGACTGGATTTTTGCCATTGCCTTGATCAGCTTCGCGTCTCCGCCGGCAAATCCAATGCGCCAGCCTGTCATGGCATAGCCTTTGGACACACCATTGACCGTCAACGTGCGGTCTTTCAGTTCCGGCGCAACAGCGGCGATGGTCTCGAACTTGAAGCCGTCATAGACGAGATGCTCATAAATATCATCTGCCAGCACATGAACTTGGGGGTGAGCTATCAGTACCTTGGCCAGCCCTTCGAGCGCATCACGCGAATAGGCAGCACCGGTTGGGTTGCTCGGCGAATTGAAGATCAGCCACTTAGTTTTTGGCGTGATCGCCGCTTCAAGGGCCTCAGGTGTCAGACGGAAGCCATCTTCTTCCCGCGCCTCGACGATGACCGGTACACCCTCCGCAAGCCGTGTCATGTCCGGGTAAGACACCCAGTATGGCGCCGGAATAATGACCTCATCGCCCGGGTTGACCGTCGCCATGAGCGCGTTGAACAACACATGCTTGGCGCCGACACCAACATTGATCTGATCCAGACCGTAATCGAGCCCGTTTTCGCGCCGGAATTTGTCTGCAATAGCCTGATGCAGCTCCGGCATGCCATCGACCTTGGTATATTTGGTCTTACCGTCACGAATAGCCTGGATGCCGGCATCCTTGACGTTGTCGGGGGTATCGAAGTCAGGCTCACCGGCGCCGAGTCCAATGACATCATGGCCTTCGGCGCGCAATTGGGCTGCTTTTGCCGTAATCGCCATGGTCGGCGACGGCTTGATACGATCGAGTCGATTGGCCAAAAAAGACATGATGTATTTCCCCGCTTGATCAGAAAACTGGCGCTAACCTATTCCAAAATGGGAAGGATGCAAGTCATCGAAACCTTTGCCTTCCGAGGCAGCGTTTCCATATTGAACAGACTGATATCCAATTCACCTCTCCCTTCCTGTTGCCGGCTCCACTATATAAGAAGCATGACCGACAACGCTGACAGCGCAGATACCGCAGCCGCAGCATCCCCGCCACCTCCACCGGCGGGGCATTCGTTCAATGTCGAATCGGAATTCACGCCGGCTGGCGATCAACCGGCGGCCATTGAGGACCTGACAAAGGGGCTCATGGCCGGCGAACAGGATCAGGTTTTGCTTGGTGTCACCGGCTCCGGCAAGACCTTTACCATGGCGCACGTGATCCAAAATGTGCGCCGGCCGAGCCTGGTGCTCGCGCCCAACAAGACCCTCGCCGCCCAGCTCTACGGCGAGATGAAATCCTTTTTTCCCGCCAATTCAGTTGAGTATTTCGTCTCCTACTATGACTACTACCAGCCAGAAGCCTACGTGCCGCGCACTGACACGTTCATTGAGAAGGATGCCTCGATCAACGAGCAGATCGACCGCATGCGTCACTCCGCCACCCGCGCCCTGCTTGAACGCGAAGACGTGGTAATCGTCGCCTCTGTCTCTTGCATTTATGGCATTGGCTCGGTTGAGAGCTACGCGTCGATGACCGTTACCATCGCTGAGCGGGCGGAAGTGGATCAGCGCGAACTCGTCCGCAAATTGGTTGAACTGCAGTATCGGCGCAACAATCAGTCGCTCGAGCGCGGCGACTTTCGGGTGCGCGGCGATGTGATCGAGATTTTTCCGGCGCACTCGGAAAACCGCGCCTGGCGCATCTCGCTGTTCGGCAGCGAAGTGGAAGAGATTGTCGAATTTGATCCGCTGACAGGGCAAAAGACGGACCGCCTGACCCATATCCGCGTCTACCCGAACAGCCACTATGTGACACCGCGACCAACCATCAAGCAGGCCATCAAAGGCATCAAGGCGGAACTTAGCGAACGGCTGGAAGTATTTCGCCAAGAAGGGAAATTGCTGGAGGCCGAACGCATTGAGCAACGAACGACTTTTGACCTGGAAATGATGGAAGCGACGGGCAGTTGCGCCGGAATCGAGAACTATTCCCGCTATCTGACTGGCCGGGAGCCCGGCGAGCCTCCCCCTACGCTGATTGAGTATTTGCCCGAGAATGCCCTGATGATCGTTGACGAAAGCCACGTCACGGTGCCTCAGCTTGGCGGCATGTACAAAGGCGACTTCAAACGTAAATCCACGCTCTCGGATTTCGGCTTTCGGTTGCCGTCGTGCGTCGATAACCGCCCCCTCAAATTTGAAGAGTGGGAAAGTATGCGACCCCAGACCGTTTTCGTGTCGGCCACGCCGGGCCCGTGGGAGCTGGAGCGTACCGGCGGCGCCTTTGTGGAACAGTTAATCCGCCCGACCGGGTTGATCGACCCGGTCTGCATCGTGCGCCCGGTTGAGAACCAGGTTGATGATTTGATCGCCGAGTGCCAGGCGGCCGCCAAATCGGGGCACCGGGTGCTGGTAACGACCCTGACCAAGCGCATGGCCGAGGACCTAACGGAATTCATGCACGAAGCAGGTATTCGGGTGCGCTACCTGCACTCCGACATCGACACGCTGGAGCGCATCGAGATTATTCGGGACCTCCGGCTCGGTGCCTTCGACGTACTCATCGGCATCAACCTGTTGCGCGAAGGGCTCGATATTCCGGAGTGCAGCCTCGTCGCCATTCTGGACGCCGACAAGGAAGGCTTTTTGCGCTCGCAGACGTCACTCGTCCAGACCATCGGGCGGGCGGCACGAAATATCGACGGCCGGGTGATTCTATACGCCGACACCATGACCCGCTCCCTGACCGCCGCCATGGAAGAGACCGAGCGCCGCCGGACCAAGCAGCAGGCCTACAACGTCGACAACGGCATTACGCCGGAAAGTGTCCGCAAAACCATCGGCGACATTATGGAAGGCGTTTACGAAGCCGATTACGTAACGGTGGAAACCGGCGACGAAGAGACCCGGCACCTCGTTGGCCATAATCTGGAAGCCCACGTCCGCGACCTCGAAAAACGCATGAAAACAGCCGCCGGAGAACTTGAATTTGAAGAGGCCGCCCGGCTACGCGACGAGATTCAGCGTCTGCGAGAAAGCGACCTTGGGCTCACGACGGAGCGTAAGGCGGCGCTGGCTGACAGCGGTAAAAATACATGGCGCGGCCGCAGCCACGCCGGGGCACCCGGCACACGTGGTGGCAAAACTGGCAACTTCGGCAAGGTCAGAAAACCTCGCCGCAGCTCCTAGCTCCTGCCTGCCCGGCCGGCTTCTCGAGGCCCAGGTGACCGCGCTTCTGCGCGCCAGCGCTCCGGCAAGGATCCGATCAAATACCCGACTGTGCAGACCGCGAGCCCGAGCACATTGACGCCGAAATCATCCGCATACTTGCCGCTGCCGATGACTGCCCAGTCAGGCACCAGCCGCACACCAGACGCGCTGTCGAGCACCATCAGGACCCCCAGCGCAAGGCCCGGCCAGAAGGCCAGATGAAAACTGAGCCTTCCGGCACCACGGACAAACGCCAGCAAAAATATCGGTGCCAGTCCCATAACCATGGTGCC
>JABJCZ010000182.1 GCA_018668475.1 Alphaproteobacteria bacterium
CCTGCCTATATTCCGGAAAATAGCTGGAAGCCACCAGCGCCATGCCGATTGCCACACCGGCCTGGGGCAGCAGGGCCACGCCCATCCAGCGCCTGGTGCTGACTTCCGCGCCGCCGCACCTCCCGCCAACAGCGCGAAGGTACACCCGTTCGCGAACGCCACCAGCAATTCCTTGCGCAGCACGCGCCCGGCATTGCCCATGGTCAAATCCCGCGTCGCAATGGCGCGTACAGCCACCGTCATGGTCTGGGTTCCGGCGTTGCCGCCCATGGAGGCGACAATTGGCATCAACACAGCGAGGGCCACCATTTGATCAATGGAGCCATCGAACTGATAAATGACGATGGAGGCGAGGATAGCGGTACCAAGGTTGACCAGAAGCCAGGTAAAACGGCCCCACATGGTCTCAAGGGCAGCCCGGTAGATGTCGGTCTCAGCGACACCCGAAAGCCGCATGATATCTTCCTCGGCTTCCTCTTGAATAACGTCCACCACGTCATCGACCATAACAACACCAAGCAGACGCCCGCTCTCGCTGACCACCGGCGCCGACACTAGATCATATTGCTCGAAGACATAACCGACTTCTTCCTGATCAGTCGTCACCGGAATTGTCTTGATATCGGTGTGCATCATATCGCGTAACAGAACCGGCCTTCGGGTCCGCAACAATCGATTGAGCCGTACCGTCCCGATCGGTTTATGGCGCGGATCGATCACGATGACTTCGTAAAAATCCTCGGGAAGATCGGTGACCTCACGCATGTAATCTATGGTCTGGCCAATGGTCCAGTAAGCTGGCAGCGCCACAACATTGCGCTGCATCAGGCGACCGGCACTGTTTTCGGGGAAGGTCAGGCTTTCCTCAACCGCCGCCCTGTCATCTTCCGGAATACCGTCCAGCACCTCGCGCTGCTGCGGCGGCTCCATATCCTCAAGCACCGAAACCGCGTCATCGGTGTCGAGATCAGTGAGCGCTTCAACGAGCTCGCTCGTATCGAGGTCAGCGACGATATCGTCGCGCACATCTTCTTCGATATTGGCCAGCACATCGCCGGTAAAGTGTTCGCCGGCCGCCTTGATCAGCTCTGATCGCTCGACCGCCGGAAAACGCTCGATGAGGTCGGCAACATCGGCCTCATGAAGCGGCGCGATCAACTCCCGCACGCGCGCATCATCGCCTTCGTCGAGGGCATCTCCCACGGCGTGCACAAGTTGGGAGGTCAGGCCATACAGCCCTTCCGGCTGCCCTGTTTCCTTCGGTATTGGGTCTTCCTGAAGGTCCCGGGCTGGCCCTGTCATGGAGACTCCCTAATCAGCCTTAGCGGCCTCGGCAGTCTGCTTCGGCTCGCCCCGCGTCTGTGCATCGACGACGGCAAGTGCCGTCATGTTGAGCACGCTACGCACGGTTGCCGATCCGTGCAACACATGAGCGGGTGCCGCCAACCCCAGCAACATCGGCCCGACCGATATACCGTTGGCCAGCACCTTGACCATATTGTAGGCGATGTTGGCGGAGGTCAGGTCGGGCATGACCAATGTGTTGGCCTGGCCTGTCAGCCGTGAATCGGGAAACAGTTCTTCACGCACCGTTAGGCGAAGCGCGGTATCGGCGTGCATCTCGCCGTCGACCTCCAGCTGCGGCGCGCAGCGGTGCAATAGCCGAGTTGCCTCACGCATCTTCACCGATGCGGCAAACTCGTTACTCCCGAAGTTGGACCCCGACAGCAGCGCCAATCGGGGCGTAATTCCGAAATGGCCGACCTGCTCCGCCGCCAGCAGCGCTGACTGGCAGACTTCCTCCGGCGTCGGGTCCTCAATCACATGAGTATCCGTAATGAAGTACACGCCAGTGTCCAGAATCAGAACCTGCATAGCCGCCGGAGCATTCACGTCATCTCGCAAGCCGATCACATCTAGCACATGAATGAGCTCAGGCCGATACAGACTGACCGGGCCCGCCAACATAGAGTCGGCGTGTCCCTGACGCACCATCATTGCGGCAATGGCCGTGTTCTGCGTTCGCATGACCATGCGCGCCGTCTTGGGGGAGGCGCCTGCCCGACCCATCAGGTTGTGATAGGCGAGTGCGTAATCCTCATACTGCTCATAGCTGGCGGGATCGACGATCTCGACGTCCTTACCCGGTCTGATTCTTAGGCCCAGAAGTTCGATCTTCTCTTCAATCCGAAATGGCCGACCAATGAGCATCGGCAAGGCGATCTTTTCATCTACCGCCTGCTGAGCGGCCTGCAACACCCGATCTTCTTCACCGTTCGCATAGACGACCCGCTTCGGCGCTTGCTTGGCCTGGTCGAATACGCTCTTCATCAGGTAACCGGTGCGGAATACGAGGCCGGCGAGCTTGTCCCGATAGGCGTCCATGTCAGCAATCGGCCGGGTCGCAACACCGCTCGCCATTGCTGCCTTTGCCACAGCAATTGGCACGGTGGTCACGAGACGCGGATCAAACGGCTTGGGGATAATGTACTCCGGCCCAAAACGGGTATGCTCACCGTAAGCGGCGGCCACAACATCCGATGACTCGGCCCGTGCGAGGTCTGCAATCGCCTCCACGCAGGCGAGCTTCATCTCTAAATTGATTTCGCTCGCGCCACAGTCGAGCGCGCCGCGGAAAATGAACGGAAAACACAGGACGTTATTTACCTGGTTAGGATAATCCGAGCGACCCGTCGCGATAATCGCGTCCGGCCTAACGGCCTTGGCCTCCTCCGGCACAATCTCCGGGTCCGGATTGGCAAGCGCGAGAATCAACGGATCGCGTGCCATCTTGACGACCATGTCGGGAGTCAGCGTGCCCGGCCCC
>JABJCZ010000183.1 GCA_018668475.1 Alphaproteobacteria bacterium
CCACAGCGATTGTGGTCCGGGCCATCTGCATCAGGGACAACGCGCCCTCCTGCATGCGCGCCCCGCCCGAAGCCGGCACGACGATCAACGGGGCTTTCTGCAATACGGCAAGCCGGGCAGCGCTCACCAGCCCGTCACCGACGGCCATTCCCATCGACCCGCCCAGAAAGGAAAAATCAAAGGCCGCAACGACCGCATCGCGATCACCGATCCGACCGTGCGCAACAACCAGCGCGTCATCCGCATTGCTCCGGTCAACACGCGCATCTCGCAGGCGGTCGGTATATTTTTTGCGATCCCGAAAGCGCAGTGGATCAACCGGCACTTCGGGTAATTCGATGGTTTGATATTCGCTTTCGTCAAACAAGTACGCAAATCGCTGGGCCGGCGTAAGCCGCATGTGAAATCCGCAATGCGGGCAGACCCGCATGTTGGCCGAGAGCTCGCGATGAAAAATCATCTGTTCGCAGTTGGTACATTTTTCCCAAAGATCTTCGGGGATATCCGGTTTGCGAAACAGGCCCCGCACCTTGGGGCGGGCAAAGCGATCAAGCCAGCTCATGCATTGGCTCCACTATCTCGGGCCCGTCGCACACCATCAGCGAGTGCCGCAACCAGGCCATGTGCTGCGGCGACCGTATCAGCCGTCGCCTGCCCTGCAGCATCCAGTGAGCCGGCAATGCTGTCAATCAGGGCTGACCCGACCACCGCGCCATCCGCGACCCGCGCAACCTCAGCCGCCTGTTCAGGCGTCTTGATGCCAAATCCGACGCAGACCGGCAAATCTGTATGACGGCGCACACGTTCGACCGCGTCAGCAATATTGCCGCTACTGGCACTGCCGGCACCGGTAATGCCTGTGATGGAAATATAATAAACAAAGCCGCTGGAATTATTGAGCGCCACCGGCAAACGCTGCTCATCAGTTGTCGGCGCGACCAAGCGAATAAAATTGAGCCCGGCAGACATCGCCGGGATGCATAGCTCCTGATCTTCCTCGCTGGGCAGGTCTACGACGATCATGCCATCCAGTCCGGCGGACTTCGCATCCTCAAGAAACTGCGGCACGCCATAAATATAGATCGGGTTGTAATAGCCCATGAGGATGAGCGGCGTGTCCTGATCGGATTCACGGAACCGTCTGACGAGGTCGAGCGTCTTGTGCAGCGTGATGCCGGCCCGGAGCGCGCGTAACCCGGCGACCTGAATAACCGGACCATCAGCCATGGGGTCGGTAAACGGTGAGCCAATTTCAATTACATCAGCACCAGCAGCAGGCAGGCCCTTCAAAATCTCAAACGAGGTTTCGATATCGGGGTCACCCATCATGGTGAACGTAACAAGGCCACCGCGACCTTCGGCTCGCAACTTGGCAAATCGGGTCGCAATACGATCGCTCACAGCTCAACTCCCAGTGCGTCGGCGACGGTAAAGATATCCTTGTCGCCGCGACCACACATGTTCATCACCAAGAGATGATCCTTCGGCAAATCGGGTGCAATTTTCATTACGTGCGCCAACGCATGCGCAGGCTCCAGAGCAGGAATAATACCTTCAATACGGGAGCAAACCTGAAATGCTTCCAGTGCCTCTGTATCGGTAATGGAAACATATTGGACGCGGTCACAATCGTTCAGCCACGAATGTTCAGGTCCGATGCCGGGATAATCCAGCCCGGCCGAAATTGAGTGAGCTTCCTGAATCTGGCCGTCTTCATCCTGCAACAGATATGTACGATTTCCGTGCAGGACACCCGGACTGCCAGCTGTCACCGAAGCGGCGTGCTGGCCAGTGTCGACACCATGGCCGGCAGCCTCGACGCCGATGATGTTGACACCTTCATCGTCAAGAAAAGGGTGGAACAGGCCGATGGCATTTGAGCCGCCGCCAATACAGGCAATCAATGTGTCCGGCAGACGACCTTCCGCCTCGTTCATCTGACGCTTGGTCTCACGGCCGATGATGGTCTGGAAATCCCGCACCATTGCCGGATAGGGGTGCGGACCTGCAACCGTGCCAATGAGATAATACGTGTCGTCGACATTGGTCACCCAGTCACGCAAGGCCTCGTTCATGGCGTCCTTGAGCGTCTTGGATCCGGATTCAACCGGGATCACCTCGGCGCCCAGAAGCTTCATGCGAAAAACATTCGGCTGCTGCCGCTCAATATCAACGGCGCCCATATAGACCGTGCAGGGCAAACCGAATCGCGCGCATACGGTTGCCGTGGCAACACCGTGCTGGCCGGCGCCAGTTTCCGCGATAATCCGCTTTTTACCCATGCGCTGGGCGACGAGTATCTGGCCGATGCAATTGTTGATTTTATGCGCACCAGTATGATTCAGCTCATCGCGCTTGAAGTAGATTTTGGCGCCACCCAGCTGTTCGGTGAAACGCCCGGCAAAATAGAGCGGGCTGGGCCGTCCCACATAATGGGTCAACCAGTAGTCCATCTCCTTTTGAAACTCTGCGTCGTCGCTGATCTCGTCGTAGGCGTCTTTCAGATCGAGAATAAGCGGCATCAAGGTCTCGGCGACGTAGCGCCCGCCGTAAATGCCAAAATGGCCCTCATCGTCGGGGCCGGTCCGATAGCTGTTCAATGTTTTCATCGTTTTTTCTGGTCTATTCGGCCTGCAATGAGGCAACCCTGGTCAAAAAATCATGAATAAGGGCGCAATCCTTCTGGCCCGGGGCAGTCTCAACGCCCGAAGATACATCAACGGCGCGAGCGCCGCTGATTCTAATGGCTTCACCCACGTTGTCCACATCTAGCCCGCCCGACAGCAGCCACGGCAAGCCACCTGCGGGGTCCGTTGCGGCGCCGATCAGGCGCCAGTCAAATGCCAATGCGTTGCCGCCTGGAAGTATCCCATCTCCGATTTTTGGCGGCTTCGCATCAAACAGCACACGATCAGCCACATCACGGTAATCTTGGGCCATCGTCACATCGTCCGCCGAGGCTACTTTTATGGCCTTGATAATTCCTGCGCCGATACGCGCGCGAATATCGTCGACGCGTTCAGGGGTTTCGGACCCATGCAATTGCACATAATCCAATTTTATTTCACTAAATAAAGCATCTAAGAACTCGTTTGTGGGGTCTACCATCACCCCGACACGACTCACGGATTCAGGCACCGATGCGGCCAGCATTGCGCATGTCGCCGGTGAAATATGACGCGGTGAGGGCGGGTAAAATACAAACCCGACCATGGCCGCGCCACCATCGACCGCCGCTGCAATGGTTTCGGCACTATTGAGCCCGCATATTTTCGCTGCGATTGTCACACTGAATAATCCATTGCCGCCGGCTGGCTGGCCTGTTTGACCCGCGTCTGATGTTACTGCGGCGCCTCTACAGGGCCGCTGCAGTGGCTTCTTCTGCGATCCGGCGCGCTGCGTCAAGGGGGTCTTTGGCCCGCGTGATGGGCCGCCCGACAACGAGAATGTCAGTGCCGCCCCGCACCGCGTCACCCGGGGTCAAAATATGGGGCTGGTCATCCGACGGCGCCCATGCCGGACGGATACCCGGGGTTACCAGTAAAAACTCCTCGCCAAAGTGCTCGCGCAGCATCTTAACCGTATTGGCCGGCGCCCAGACGCCATCCAACCCATGGTCCTGAGCCAGCTTGGCAAGCCGGAGAATTTCGTTCTCAACGCCGTCTTGGATGCCAAGAGCCGCGAGGTCCTCATCGCTGGTGCCCGGCAGGACCGTTGCCGCGATTACCTTGGTGCGGGCGCACCCACCGGCTTCAGCGCCACTGATCGCCGCTGCCATGGCCGCACGCATCCCCGGTCCGCCAATGGCCGCGTGAATTGTCACATAGCTGACGCCCTGTGCAGACAGCCGGCGCACAACATTGCCGACAAATCGCGGAATTTCGCAGATTTTTGCATCGACCATCAATGGCATGCCTAGGGCCGCGAGGTCAGCTAGCCCAACTTCACCATGCTGGATAACAAATTCCAGCCCGAGCTTGATGCCACCGACCGTACCCCGCAGTTGCCGGGTCAGTGCGCAGGCTCGCTCGAGTTCCATATTATCGATTGCACAAAATAGGCGGTCCATCGGCTCCCCCAATGCAGCCGGGCCGTTTATGGCTTCTCAGCTGCTGTTGTCATCCGGCTATTCTGCCCCCAAGCCCGACCCCGGCTCAAGCAGCCGCTTCGGGGGGAGGGATTGGCCGGGCGTCACGCTGACCGTTCCGCGGCACCCGCGCAGAATCAAGCTTAGCGAGCTTGTCGCGCAATAACGCGGCTTCCTTTTCGACCGCCCGCAGTCGCTTGCCCCGTACTCGCGCGAGACGCCGCCAACGATAGTCCATAAGCCAACGGATCGTGCCGCCAACGATAATGCCGAACAGCACTGCGCCCACAACGACCGCCCAGAGCGGGATATCGAGCACAAAGGGAAGTGGTGAAAAGCTGACCGTCGCCAGGTCGCGATTGGCGACGGCAAAGGCGATAACGATCAGTGCAACAGGTATGGCGACCAGCCAGATGAGATACCGCATAGTGCAGCCGACGGCGCGCGCCGATCAGCTCTCTGACATGTCGGCGTTGATGCGCTCCCGCAGTTCCTTGCCGGTTTTGAAGAACGGCAGATATTTTTCCGACACCTGCACCGAAGCGCCAGTGCGCGGGTTGCGGCCAACTCTGGCGCCACGCGCCCGGACAGAAAAGGCACCAAATCCGCGCAGCTCAACCCGGTCACCGCGGGCCAATGCCCCACCG
>JABJCZ010000184.1 GCA_018668475.1 Alphaproteobacteria bacterium
CGATATCGGCCAAGCATGAGACCGCAACCGAATGTGCGGAATGCAGATGAACGATAGCGTTGGCATCTGGGCGCTCGTCATACATCGCCAGATGCAGGAACGCTTCCTTGGAGGGCTTGTCGCCGGAAAGATGCGTGCCGTCGTTGGCCAGACGGGAGATACGGGCCGGGTCCAACCGGCCCATGCACGAGTTGGTCGGCGTTACGAGGATGCCGCCATCATGCCGCACACTGATATTGCCGGATGAGCCGCAGCCGTAGCCCCGGTTGTATAGCGACGCCCCATGCATGGCGATGGCTTCGCGAATGGCGGCGTCGGTCATTCCAATACCTCGAAGGCGCGGGTGAAGAAGTTTGCCTGCCCGAAGTTGCCGGATTTCAGCGCGAGGTGCAGGTTGGTCTTGCCGGTGGCGTAGGTCCATGGCACGCCGGGGTCGATCTCGCCACCAATGCGCAATGCCTTGATGCCGAGCGACGAGACAACGGCGCCGGACGTTTCGCCGCCTGCGACCACCAACCGCCCAACGCCCGCCTTGACCAATCCCTTAGCGACACTGCCCAAGGCGTTTTCGACAAGCTCACCGGCGGCGTCACGGCCGAGGCGTTTTTGAACTTTTCGCACCTGGGCGGGTTTGGCACTGACGTAAATGAGCACCGGGCCATCTGTCATCTGGCCTTTGGCCCAGCGCACTGCGTCCGTTGCGAGGCCGGGGTTGTCTGCAAGCTCAGCCGCGTCGACGTAAAAAACAGGCCGTTCGTTTTTCATGTGTTCAATCTGGCCGAGAGTCGCAACCGAGCAACTGCCAGCGATTACCGCGCTTAGCCCTTTGGCCCTTGGCAGCTTCGCGGCCGTTTTGCCGGCGCCCAGATGCCCGGCTTTGCGAAACGCATCCGGCAGGCCCATGGCCGCGCCGGAGCCGCCGGTCATTAGTTTGAGCCCCGCGCCCGCGAGCCCGAGGTCGATCAGGTGTTTCTCAGTGATCGCATCGACGATCACGTGGCGAATGCCATTTGCGCGCTGCTGATCGAAGGCCTTGGCGATTGCTTTCGGCCCACGATTGACGACATCAAATGGGACAAGCCCTACGTCCCCGGTCACCTGGCGATCAAGTACGGATACGAGATCCGGGTCACGCATCGGTGTCAGCGGGTGATTGCGCATTCCTGTTTTTGAAATGAGCTGGTCGCCGACGAAGAGATGCCCGTTGTAGACCGACCGCCCGGCAGCGGGAAACGCCGGGCAATAGGTTGTGAGATCGCCGCCGGTCGCTTTCAAAAGCGCATCACCAACCGGCCCAATGTTGCCGTCATCGGTTGAATCGAACGTGGAGCAGTACTTGAAGAAGAACTGCTTCGCGCCGGCTTTTTCCAACCAGGAGCGTGCGCGCTTCGAAATCCGCACGGCGTCCGCAGCGGGCAGATTCCGCGATTTGAGGGCAACGACCACCGCATCTGCGTCCGGTACTGCGTCTCGTGGACCGGGCAAGCCGATCATCTGGATCGTGCGCATGCCGCGCGCCACAAGCGTATTGCACAGGTCAGTGGCGCCCGTCATGTCATCGGCGACAGCGCCCAGGAGAATGCCTTTTTTTGTGTTTGCCACGGTGCCAGCGCCTTTCTCTAGAAGAACGCCTGAATACCAGTCTGTGCGCGCCCGAGAATCAGCGCGTGCACATCATGGGTGCCTTCATATGTATTGACGGCCTCCAGATTCATCATGTGTCGGATTACGTGATACTCGTCGGAAACACCATTGCCGCCATGCATGTCGCGGGAGGTGCGGGCAATATCCAGCGCCTTGCCACAGGAGTTGCGTTTGATCAGCGAGATCATCTCTGGCGCAACCTTGCCTTCATCAAACAGGCGTCCGACGCGCAGGCAGGATTGCAGGCCAAGGGCAATATCGGTCTGCATATCGGCGAGCTTCTTTTGAATAAGCTGATTGGCGGCAAGCGGCCGGCCAAACTGTTTGCGCTCAAGAGTGTACTCTCGTGCGGCGTGCCAGCAGAATTCGGCGGCGCCCAGGGCGCCCCACGAAATGCCATAGCGTGCCCGATTGAGGCACCCGAACGGGCCTTTTAACCCACTCACGCCGGTCAGCTCGTTTTCAGCGGGGACGAAGACTTCGTCCATCTGAATCATGCCAGTGATCGAGGCGCGTAGCGAAAACTTGCCATCAATCTTCGGCGCAGCCAGCCCTTTCATGCCTTTTTCGAGGATATAGCCACGAATAGTGCCGTCGTCGTTCTTGGCCCAGACGATAAAAACGTCTGCGATCGGCGAATTGGTGATCCAGTTCTTGGCCCCAGACAGCAAAAACCCGCCGTCCACCGTTTTGGCGCGGGTCACCATGGAGCCGGGGTCGGAGCCGTGGTCGGGCTCGGTCAGGCCGAAGCAACCAACAAGCTCACCGCTCGCCAGACGAGGTAGAAATTTCTGTTTTTGCTCTTCGGTGCCGTAGGCGTGAATCGGATGCATGACGAGGCTGGACTGAACGCTCATGGCCGAGCGATAGCCCGAATCAACGCGCTCAACCTCGCGTGCAACGAGCCCGTAGCAAACGTAATTTACACCGGCGCAATCGTACCCATCGATGGTCGCGCCCAGCAGGCCGAGCTCGCCCATCTCGCTCATGATTTCGCGGTGAAAGACTTCATGCCGGTTGGCTTCGAGCACGCGTGACATCAGTTTGTCCTGCGCATAATCCGCTGCGGTATCGCGGATCATGCGTTCCTCCTCGCTCAGCTGGTCGTCAAGCAGAAACGCGTCATCCCATTGAAACCGGGCGCGCTCGCCCTTGGGTGTGCCTGTTGGCGTGTCGGTGGTCGCGCTGGTCGAAGCTGAAGTGCTCATGATTGGTGCTTTCTCGCTAGTTGCCTGGGTCCGTTCTACCATTGGCCCCGGCCCAGCACCAAGCCCCGCTATTGCATCCTGCCCCTTGTTGCCGGTTGCAGCCGCTAGGATCACAAGCCATTGTTCGTCGTGAACGCACCGTCAGTTCAGCCGGGGGCGTGCGGATTAACAAGGTCGAGCCGGACCCATGAAGCGTGCGCCGAACCATGCTGGCGAAGTGTTGCTGGAGTTCCATCAAGTGGGTGACTACGTTCGCGTATCCGCCATCGATACGGCGACGAATGTCGAAGTGACGGTGGTCGGCTCGCCGAAAGTGACACAGGACGACCTGACCCGTTTGGCAGTACGCAAATTGAATTATGTTCTGGACCGCAAGCGTCGCGACAAAAAAGCTGGCGATGATAATGGATCGCCGGGCGGCGGGATTTTAGCCTAAGTATTCCGGATATCGGGGTTTCAGGTGCCGTTGGTGCTCTATTTAGACGCCTTGCCGCGGCCCTTTTTTTTGCCCGGTTTCTTCTGACCAAGGCCGATCTGCTTGGCGAATTCAGAGCGCCTTTTAGCGTAGTTCGGCGCGACCATGGGGTAATCCGCCGGCAGCCCCCATTTGGCGCGGTACTCTTCCGGCGTCATGCCAAATGCCGTCCGTAAATGGCGCTTGAGCATCTTGAGTTTGCGACCGTCTTCCAGGCAAATGATAAAATCCGGCGTGATCGATTTTTTGACGGTTACAGCGGGTTTTTGCATTTCGCGGGTACTGCCGGTGCCGTGTTCCGCGCCCTTTAGCGCGCCATGCACCGACTGAATGATGCTCGGGATTTCATCGCTGCGCAGGTCGTGGTTCCCCACATAGGCAGCAACGATGTCTGTCGCCATTTTCAATATGTCCTGACCCATGCCCGCGCTTCCTTTATCGAAGTCCCTGAAGTTCAATCGATATTGACTTGTAACCAGAAATTATTTTCTGCATATATTTGCGTATTGTCAAACAACTCGCAACAAAACCACGGGACTTTAACTGTATTTGGGTGCTGGAATTGTGCCATCGCAGAACCGTCAGATGGCGAAGTGTTGTAGGCCAACAGGCAAAAATAACGAAATATGGTGGTACCGGGCTTGCCGGACCATCTGGCATCAGCGTATAGATCGTTAAATTCACCTATGCCAAGTGCAACATATTGTGAAGTATTTGATCGATGTCGCGCCGAACTGTCGCCATAGCCGCCGACCATGCAGGTTTTGAGCTGAAAACCGCTCTCGTTGATGACCTGAATGATGCAGGGTATTCAGTGCTTGATCTGGGTACGAACAGCACAGAGTCTGTGGACTATCCGGAATTTGCGGATCGTCTTGCGCGGGCGCTGGAGAGCGGCGCCGCACCGCGTGGCGTTTTGGTTTGTGGCTCGGGCATAGGCATCAGTATCGCGGCCAATCGGCACCTGCAGATAAGGGCGGCCCTGTGTCGGGATGAGAACGATGCCGAGATGTCGCGTCGACACAACAACGCCAATGTGATCGCCTTCTCGGGTAGCAAGATGAGTGTGGATGCGGCGCGCACCTGTTTGCGGGTATTTATGGAGACAGAATTTGAAGGCGGTCGCCACGCCCGCCGCATTGCGAAAATGAGCTGAGTGACGCCACAATGACAGAGACTGGCACCGCAACCCGGGCTGATACCGCGGATCTCGTAGCGACGCAGAAAGGTTTTTTCTCGCGCCCGCTCGCTGACGTCGATCCCGAATTATTTGCGGCCATTACTGGCGAAGTTCACCGCCTGCAGGACAAAATCGAACTTATTGCATCCGAGAATATTGTATCCCGAGCCGTGCTCGAGGCGCAGGGCTCGGTGATGACCAATAAATACGCCGAAGGGTATCCTGGCCGACGCTATTATGGCGGGTGTGAGTGGGTGGATATCGCTGAGCGCCTGGCGATTGAGCGGGCAAAACAGCTTTTCGGCTGCGGCTTTGCAAATGTTCAGCCGCACTGCGGCAGTCAGGCCAATCAGGCGGTGTACCTCGCCACCATGAAGCCCGGCGATACGTTGCTTGGCATGTCGCTGGCTGCCGGCGGCCATCTGACGCACGGGGCTGCGCCAAATTTATCCGGCAAATGGTTCAACCCGGTGCAATACGGCGTTCGTCGTCAGGATTCGACTATCGATTATGACGAGGTTGAGTGTCTGGCGGGCGAACACAAGCCGACGGTTATCGTCTGTGGCGGGTCTGCTTACCCGCGCACGATAGATTTTGCGCGCTTCCGGGCCATTGCTGATTCCGTCAATGCTGTGTTGATGGTCGACATGGCGCATTTTGCGGGCCTGGTCGCCGGCGGCGCACATCCAAGTCCATTCCCCCATGCCCATATCGCGACAACGACGACACACAAAACATTACGCGGGCCACGTGGTGGGATGATTTTGACCAACGATGAAGCGCTGGCAAAGAAAATTGATTCGGCGATTTTTCCGGGTCTGCAGGGTGGACCGCTGGAACATGTGATCGCCGCCAAGGCGGTCGCTTTCGGAGAAGCACTGGACCCCGACTTCAAGCGCTACTCAGCTGCAGTTGTTGAAAACGCGTCCGTGTTGGCTGATACGCTGGCCGCAGGTGGATACGATATTGTCTCCGGTGGGACCGACACCCACTTGCTGCTGGTTGATTTGAGATCCAAAGGGCTTACCGGAAAGCTGGCAGAGGCTGCTCTCGAGGCCGCGGGCATGACCTGCAATAAAAACGGCGTGCCGTTCGATACAGAAAAGCCGACGATTACGTCCGGTATCCGGCTTGGCTCACCGGCGGGCACCAGTCGTGGTTTTGGCGCCGACGAGTTTCGTCAGATCGGGCAATGGATTATTCGGGTGCTCGATCATCTGAGCCTCGACCCCGCCAACCCGGCAGCAAACGAGCGGACGGCGGCGACGGTGAGCAACGAGGTGACGGCGCTGTGCCGGAACTTTCCTATTTATCCTGATCAGGGCTGAGCGCGGAGGCAATCAAATGCGGTGCCCCTTTTGTGGCAATGACGACACCCAGGTAAAGGACTCACGACCGACGGAGGACAACACAGCCATTCGTCGGCGACGGCAGTGCCCCAATTGTGCCGCGCGCTTTACGACGTTCGAGCGGATTCAATTGCGTGAACTGACGGTGATCAAATCCAATGGTCAGCGCTCGCCGTTTGATCGCGACAAGCTGGCGCGATCGATGATGATCGCCATGCGCAAGCGACCGGTTGAGCCCGAGCGCGTGGAACGGGTGGCAAACGGTATCGTGCGTCGATTGGAGAGTCTGGGTGAAGCTGAAATTCCGTCTACCGTTATTGGCGAGATGGTAATGGAGGCTCTGTCCAATCTTGATCCGGTCGCTTACGTGCGGTTTGCGTCCGTCTATCGCAACTTCCATGAAGCACGGGATTTCGAACAGTTTATCGGCGAACTCGGTGGCGAACCCGAAGACTAGCGATCCGGCGGGCAGGGATGCTCGTCATATGGCCGGTGCGTTGCAGTTGGCGCGCCGCGGCCTCGGCCAGACCTGGCCAAACCCGACCGTCGGATGTGTTCTGGTCAAGGACGGGCATATCATTGCCCGCGGCTGGACACAGTCAGGCGGGCGCCCCCACGCGGAAGCTGAAGCCTTACGCCGCGCCGCCGCGCGTGTGCCAGATATGGCGCGAGGAAGCACGGCGTACGTAACGCTTGAGCCCTGCGCTCATACAGGCAAAACGCCGCCTTGTGCCGACGCCCTGATTGAAGCCGGAATCAGCCGGGCCGTGGTAGCTATGGAGGACCCGGACCCCAGAGTTGCGGGCCAGGGAAATGACAAACTACGCGCAGCCGGTATCTCGGTGTCGCTCGGCGTCGGTGCTAATGCTGCGGCAGCCATAAATGCCGGATTTTTCATGCGGGTCACCGAAGGCAAGCCTTGGGTCAGCCTCAAGGTCGCTACCAGCCTTGATGGTCGCATTGCCACCCACAGCGGACAGAGCAAATGGATTACCGGGGAGGCGGCTCGGGCACGGGGACACCTTTTACGGGCGGAGCATGATGCGGTGCTGGTCGGGGCCGGCACGGCGACAGCTGATGACCCCGCGTTGACGGTGCGGTTGCCCGGCTTGTCCGACCGCTCGCCGGTCCGAGTTGTGCTAGACAGCCGGTTGAGGTTGCCGCTGACCCATGAACTGGTGCGCACCGCCGGCGTGCGACCGACTTGGCTCGTTTGCCTGGCCGGCGGAGATGGCGCGCGGCGCCGCGCC
>JABJCZ010000002.1 GCA_018668475.1 Alphaproteobacteria bacterium
AATATAAGTTTGGACAACGCCTCACCCAGCGCTTCGTCAACAGCATCATAGGTCTCGCGCGAGGCCGGAAAAGCGGCACATAGAGCTTTGCCCATACCAATGGACTGGGAGCCCTGCCCCGGAAAAACGAAGGCTCTTGTCATGCATCCTCTACAGAATAAATGGCGGATCCGGCTGGCAGATCCCGTCACGTTAGTTGGCGTTCAGCTCAGCCCCAGTGATACCCTCGGGCGAACCCCTGTCAAGCGGCCATGCAGGGCGAGTACAATGCCTTGCACCGCGAGCACAATTGAGTATAGTGCGGCGCTTCACAGCGTGGCTGACGTGTCGCGCGTGGTTTTGCGTGCCTACTAGATACGCACCCGACTATCGAAAATAAGGAGACGGCCTCCGATGCCGCTCTACGAGAGCACATTTATTGCACGCCCGGATGTATCCACTCAGCAAATGGAGACACTCGGTGAGCAGTTTAACGAGGTTATTCGTGCCGGTGGTGGTGAAGTTGCCAGCTCCGAGCAATGGGGCCTCCGCAACCTGACCTATCGGATCAACAAGAACCGCAAGGGTCATTACGTTCATATGCGTATTGAAGCGCCGTCGGACGCCATTGTGGAGATGGAACGCACGATGCGGCTGAATGAGGATATCATTCGATACCTCACTGTCCGCGTCGACGCCCTTGATCCCAATCCCTCCGCCGTGTTGCAGTCCCGTTCGCGGGACAGCCGGGGTGATCGCGGTGACCGAGGTGACAGGGGTGACCGTCGGCCACGGAGCGACAGCCGCCCGCCACCAAGCGCACCGCCAACACCACCGCCGAGCGCAACACCGGACGCGGCATCAACACCGAGTGCGACACCGGCCGGCGACGCCAGCGAATCAACACCTGACGCCTGAGGTTTTGCGCAAGGCGGCGCAAAATGCGCTGCGCCGCGGACTGGTCAGAAACAGAGGTTAAGTAAGCATGGTAGACGAAAACGTGACCCCGGATTCAGCATCGGATGCTTCTTCAGAGGCTCCGCCAGCCCGCCCGTTCAGTAATCGTGGCGCGCCGCCAGCCGCCGGTGGCGGTATTCCGATGGTCTCCTTTCCGCGGCGTCCGTTTTTCCGGCGCAAGAAGTCCTGCCCTTTCAGCGGCTCTCATGCCCCGAAGATTGACTACAAGGATGTAAAGCTGCTCTCGCGCTTTATTTCTGAGCGCGGCAAGATTGTGCCCAGCCGCATCACGGCAGTTTCCGCCAAGAAGCAGCGCGAACTGGCGCAGGCCATCAAGCGCGCCCGTCATTTGGCCCTTCTCCCTTACGTAGTTAAGTAGCCGCACAAAGCGGCGGCGCGACACGGACATGCCCGCACGGGTTTTGATCGCCGTAGGGGCGGGTGTCGCATCAGCGCTCATATTCAGCCTTCTGCTGACCGGATCGCCCATGGCGATCATCGTTACGCCGTTTACGATGTTGCCGATCTTTCTGATTGGCCTGTCAGGCGGCACCGTTCAGGCTCTATTTGCCGCCGCAACCGCAACGATCCTGATCGGTGGATTGGGTGGTGTCATGGGTGCGGCAACGTATGCGGCAGCCGAAGCAATTCCGGCACTTGCGCTCTCCAGCCAGGCAATTCGTCAGCGCCCAGGCCAGAACGGGCAGCCGGTCTGGCAGTCGCCCGGTCGCTTGATGGGGCTGGCAACGGCCTACGCCGTATTTCTGTTGGTCGCGCTGTTCATAGGGTTTTCGGGCGCCGACGGCGGATTTGTTGGCATGTTGGAGGGAGAAGTAGCTGCATCTCTAAGCCCGATGATAACGGAAGGGCCGGAAGCCGACAGGTTGGTTGCGGATTTATCCGCGCAGGTTGCCAAGGCCGTCCCAGGATCAATTTCATCGTGGTGGCTGTTTATAACGATTATCAACCTCGGCATCGCTCAGACGCTGTTGAGGAAGTGGAAGCAAAACATTCGGCCCAGCCTGATTATGCTGGGCGCCGACACACCGAAGTGGCTGATGGTCGCCGTGGGTGCGGCTTTATTGATCGGATTGCTGGCGGGTGGCACGGCTGGAGTGGCAGGCTGGAACATAGCGATCGTTCTCGCGATGCCGTATTTTTTCGTTGGGTTGACGGTCATCCATGCGATGTCTCGCAACTGGGGACCGGGGCCATTTTTTTTGGGCGGGTTTTACATCGTCCTTCTATTTCGCGGGTGGCCGGCATTGATCGCCGTGGCACTTGGATTTGCAGAACAATGGGTTAAACTGCGCGACAAAATTGGGGGCAGGACCCCCTCCTAGGAGATTGTGACATGGAAGTAATACTGCTCGAGCGCATTGAGAAGCTCGGACATATGGGCGAGATCGTTCGTGTTAAAGATGGCTATGCCCGCAATTTTCTGCTGCCGCAGAAGAAGGCGTTGCGCGCAACCGAAGACAACAAAGTGCAATTTGACGTCCAGCGTGAATCGCTGCAGCGCGTTAACGATGACCGCCGCACAGACGCCGAAAAGAATGCCGAGCAGGTGGAAGGCAAAGACTTTCTGCTTATTCGTCAAGCTGGTGATACCTCACAACTGTTTGGCTCGGTATCTGCGCGCGACATTGCCAACGCAATGTCCGAGACCGGCACGCCCGTGAAGCGCCAGCAGGTTAGGCTGGACCAGCCGATCAAGACACTCGGGCTGCACGATGTGCGCGTCGTCCTTCATCCGGAGGTCATTGTGACGGTCAAAGCCAATGTGGCACGTTCCATCGAAGAGGCTGAAATTCAGGCGAGGGGCGGAAGCGTAGAAGCAGATAGAGACGAGACATCTGCTGAAGACACGACCGACTTCGCAGATGCCGAATCCGAAATGTTCGACGCGGCACCAGCTGACGAAACCGATGAAACCGACATCGGCGTCGATGCCGCCGATGGATCTGCAGACCAAGAAGAAACGACCGACAACGCCTAGGCGTTGCAACGGTACGTCAGGGGAGAAACTCGCGGTGATCTTGTCCGGTATTCTGTTCAAGGCATTGATGAGGCAGGGCACGCTGCGGGTCATCGACCATCGCGGCAAGGTGCACGAATACAGTGGGAAACCTGGAAAAACGGTAACCATTCGCTTGCACAAAGCATCGTTGGACCTCAAGTTTTTCTGGAACCCCCGTCTAAACGTGGGCGAAGCCTACATGGACGGCTCGATGACCCTCGAAGATGGCGCAACCATCTACGACTTCATCGACCTGGTCGGCGCAAACCTGCATCTTCTGGACGATACCCTGGTCGTTCGCGTGCGGAACTGGTTGACGCAGTTCGTTCGCCCGATCCAACAGCACAACCCACTTGGTATTGCGCGCAAGAACGTGGCGCATCATTACGATTTGTCGGACGAGCTGTTTGATCTGTTTCTCGATTCCGACCGGCAATATTCCTGTGCCTATTTTGATAGTGCCGAAAGCACGCTGGAAGAAGCCCAGCTCGCCAAAAAACGGCATCTTGCCGCGAAACTGCTGTTCGACAGACCTGGGCTGAAAACCCTCGATATCGGCTCCGGCTGGGGCGGCCTCGGCCTCTACCTGAATCAGGAAGCTGGCGCCGACGTTACCGGCGTAACGCTGTCCACTGAGCAGCAGAAATTTGCTGAAGCCCGCACCAAAAAATTGGGCGTCGAGGACCAAGTGCGCTTTTTGCTGCGCGATTATCGGGAAGAAAAAGGCCCCTACGACCGGATTGTTTCGGTCGGCATGTTCGAACATGTCGGGATCACGCATTACAGCGAATTTTTCCGGCAATTGAAAAACTTGCTGAAAGAAGACGGCATCGCCGTGATCCACTTTATTGGCCGGTGGGACGGCCCCAGTGTCACGAACCCCTGGCTGCGCAAATATATATTTCCGG
>JABJCZ010000185.1 GCA_018668475.1 Alphaproteobacteria bacterium
CACCACCGGGACTGCATCTCCGGGATTACGGGCTCGTTGCAACATGGATTCAACGGACACCTTCTGGTCCCGCAAACAGGCCGCGATATCCGCAATCACGCCGGGCTCATCCAGCAGCATCAGTCGAATGTAGTACGGCCCGACCATCCGGTCCATCGGCGCAAATGGGCGGCGCTCAAGCTTGGCAGCAGGTACCCCGAATGTCGGCGTACGCTGGCCGCGCGCGATATCGATGATATCGCCAGCAACGGCCGAGGCCGTGGCGCCCTCGCCTGCGCCGGGGCCTTCATAAATCGTCGTGCCAACGAAATCCGCCTGAACCTCAATGGCATTGTTGACGCCATCGACCCGCGCAATGGGCGCGCGCGCTGGCACCATGCAAGGGTGAACGCGCTGCTCAATGCCGGTGGCGGTCTCACGGGCAATGGCCAGCAACTTCACCCGGTAGCCAAGTTCGATCGCGTATTCGATATCCACTGCACTGATGTGGCGGATCCCTTCGATATGAATTGCCTCGAAATTCACCGGGCACCCGAAGGCAACGCTCGTAAGGATGGCCAATTTATGCGCGGCGTCATACCCGTCGATGTCCGTGGAAGGCTCAGCCTCCGCGTATCCTAGCTCCTGCGCCTCGGCCAGCACGGTCTCAAACTCAAGTGTGCGACCAGCCAGAACGGCGTCATGCATTTCGGTGAGAATATAATTGCAGGTACCGTTCAGAATGCCGAAGACCCCGGTAAAGCGATTTCCTGCGAGACCCTCCCGCATCGCCTTGACGATGGGAATGCCGCCGGCAATTGCCGCTTCATAACGAATCTCAACGCCGTGCTCTTCAGCCAACACTGCGAGACTGGCACCGTGCATTGCAAGCAACGCTTTGTTGGCAGTCACCAGATGTTTGCCAGCAATTATCGCTGCTTCAGAAAGTGCCAGCGCGGGACCGTCCGCGCCGCCAATCAGCTCACACACAACATCGACATTTTCATCGCGCGCCAGATCGACCGGATCGTCATGCCAGGTGGCATTACCAATATCGAACCCGCGGTCCGCGCCACGGTTTCTGGCCGACACGGCCGTAACTTCAATTGATCGCCCACAGCGATCTTCAAGCAGGCCGCGCTGGGCCGTCAGCAGTTTCACCAACCCGCCGCCAACCGTGCCAAGACCGGCAATACCAACTCTCAACGCAGTCAATGGCCTGCCCCCGTGCGCACTCGGTTTCCCATGGGAATCCTGTTTGTTCAGCTGATCAAATGAATAGTCGGGCCGGATGAAATCACCATCACCCGGCACGTCAAAGGTTTTCCGGCGCCGCTTCTCGCCAGGCCGCAATCAGTGCGGGTCTAATATTCGATATAGACATCTGCCCGCTGATTTTCACGCTCACCAGCCGGCATGTATTCATGCGACAATGGTTCATTGTCCGCCATGGCAACCACCTGCACCTTGTCAGCCGGCACGCCCTGCCGCATCAAGGCATTTGCGACAGCGTTCGCCCGTTCCAGCGAAACATTGAAATTGGCAAGCTGCCGGGTTTGCGGGTCGAGGTCCCGTGTGCGGCTGCTGGCATGGCCAACAACCTTGAGCATACCGCCGAAATCCTTGAACAAGGCGCCGACTTCTTTCAGGTGCGTGTTGTCGTTGCCCGCCAGATTGCTTGAGCCGGTCGCAAAGTTAATCGTCACCGCCAAAAACGAGACCGACGGCCCGCTGGCGTATTGCTGCTGCAGGCTGGGCGGCAAATCACCGTTGGCAACGTTCAATGTCGAGGACGCGTTCGTCGCACGTTGCGCGACCTGTTTAGGTGCGGCAAGCCCCCCCGACGCGACAAAGCGGTCATTGAACACCGCCCTGAACCCGTCGAGTGACATCGGCCGGTTCGCTGCTGGATTGACCGACCGTTGTGCAATTTGTGTTTCGGTCTGCCGCTGAACTGAGGCGGAAGTGGCCACCGGAGCCTGTTCCGTTGCCACCGCAACCTGTCGCGTCGTTCCAGATGTCGTCGTGCGCCGCTCGTCGGCCAGCGTATCCTGACCTACGCCTGAACGCCGCGCCCGGGCCGCAACGCGCGCCTCAGTCAGGCGGCGCTCTTTAGCCAGTGTTGCATTGCTGCGATCCGCAATGACTGCGGCTGACGCCGCCTCAATTCCATCGATTCGCCGCTCATCGGCAAGGTCGGAGGAGCCGACACTCGATGATCCCGTGCTTGCGACATCAACGCGCCGATCGTCGGCCAGGGTTGTCGATTGTACGGTCTCAATGACCTCGACGGCCTCAACAACTTCCATTTTTTCGGCCGGTTCAATTACGTTCGGTACAGGCTCGGCCTGTGCCACCGCGACTTCTTCAACGCGCTCAGCTTCGGCCCGAGCCACTGCGACATCGTCGAAGCTCTCACCTTCGGCATACCGGCTGCGCAAGACGTCATCAGTATAGCGTGCCTCGTCCCGGTCAGCGATCAGGCCCTCTTCCGTTTGCGCGAGCTCAATGCCCGAAGATGCCGGTCGCGGCTCTTCAGGTACGTCGGCGAGATTAGGGAACTCCTCATTGGCCCCTTCGTCGGTGTATTCAACGTCATCGCCTTCGATATAACGCGTGATATCCAACTCGTCCGGCAGCCACGAACACCCCGCAACAGCAAACCCGAGTGTCAACGCAAGACCGCCGCCAATCAGCCGACCGTATCGTCCAGATGCCGGGCTTGCATTGCCGTTTCCGCTACCGGTTTTTCGCCCTGTGTTCCGGTTTGGCGATTTTTCACTCATATTTCGCCCTGCCTTGCCTATTTGTGCCACATTTCCGCGATTCGGCATTGAATTCCATCAAGCTTCCTAGCATAGATGCACCCATCATAAACGGGTTTTCTCCGAAGCGCGTGGCTCGCCGCGACAATCGCTACGTGCAATCCAGCAGAGGTCAAGAATGAACGACGACAAAGGGCCGCAGCCCGATACGCCGAATTTGATGGAGATGGCCGGCAATTTCGCGCGCATCGCTGCCCAGAGTCAGCAAATCGTCAGTGATTTCGTCGCCCGTCAGCAGTCCGCCGGAAACATTCCCGAGCAGGACCCGTTGAACGTCGGCGAGGCGTTCAACGCACTCACCCAGCGTATGCTGGCGGACCCTGCAAAACTGGTTCAGGCCCAGATGGCCCTGTGGCAGGACCACATGAAGCTCTGGCAACACACCGCTGCACGCATGATGGGAACCGAGCCGCCAGAACCAATCATCAATCCTGGGGCGGATGACAGGCGATTTCGCGACACCGCGTGGTCCGAAAATCACTATTTTGACTTCATCAAGCAGTCCTACCTGTTGACCGCCGGCTGGCTGCAATCGACCGTGAACGCAGCGGAAGGTCTGGATCCGAAGACTGCTGCGAAGGTGGACTTCTATACCCGCCAGTTCATAGATGCTGCGGCACCCACAAACTTTGCATTGACCAACCCTGTTGTCCTTCAGGAAACCATCGCAACAAAAGGCGATAACCTGTTGAATGGGCTGAAAAATATGCTCAACGACCTCGAGCGAGGTGAAGGCAAACTCGATATTCGCATGACCGATGAAGAGGCCTTCGAGGTCGGCGGGAATATCGCAGTTTGTCCCGGCAAGGTGGTCTTTCAGAACGAGTTGATGCAATTGATCCAGTATGCGCCGGAGACCAAGACCGTTTACCGACGCCCGTTAATGATCGTGCCGCCGTGGATCAACAAGTTCTACATCCTCGACCTGAAACCGGAAAACTCCTTCGTCGCCTGGGCCGTGGCTCAGGGATACACGGTTTTCATGGTTTCATGGATCAACCCGGATGCGCGCCTCGCCGACAAGTCCTTCGAGGACTACATGCAGGAGGGCATTCTGGGAGGCCTCGATGCAGTTGAAGCCGCCACCGGCGTTGCTGAAATCAACCTTATTGGCTACTGCCTCGGCGGCACATTGCTCGCCTCCACCCTCGCGCATCTCAAAGCGAAGGGCGACAAGCGCATCAAGTCTGCGACCTTCCTCGCCGCCCTCGTTGACTTTGCTGACCCGGGCGAACTTGGGGTTTTTATTGACGAAGAGCAGCTCGACGCCCTCGACAATATGATGGACGAACAGGGTTTTCTGGAAGGACGCCACATGGCGCAGACCTTCAATATGCTGCGCGCCAATGACCTCATCTGGTCGTTCGTCATCAACAATTATCTGATGGGCAAAGACCCCTTCCCCTTCGACCTGCTGTATTGGAATGGCGATTCGACGCGGATGCCGGCTGCCATGCACCGCTTCTATCTGCGGAATATGTATCAGGAAAACCTGTTGGCCCAACCGGGCGGCATCACGCTGGCTGATACACCAATCGATCTGCGAGCCATCGACACACCCATCTATATTCTGGCCGCGCGGGATGATCATATCGCACCGTGGGAGTCGGTCTTCAAGGCGACCGGGCTCTACAGCGGCGAGACCCGCTTCGTCCTCGGTGCCTCAGGACATATCGCTGGCGTGGTCAATCCACCTGCAAAGGGAAAATACAGCTACTGGACGGCCCCGGTCGAAAAGGGCGAAACAGCCGTCGCCTGGCTGGACCGCGCCGATGAAAAACCGGGCTCATGGTGGACAGACTGGCACAGCTGGCAAGCCAAACGCGCCGGCAAGAAGGTTCCGGCACGCGTTCCCGGTAACGGCGATCTCGATTGCATCGAGGACGCACCGGGCTCTTACGTACTCGCCAAGGCCTGACCGGTATTATTAACTCGTGGCGGGCGCTCCGTCTTTCAGCGCTGCCATGAAGTCCACGGCGAGATTCCGATAGTTGAGAGCGATACGCGCGATTTCCGCCACCTCGGCCTCGCTCACGTCGCGCACGGGGCGGGCCGGACGACCCATCCGCATTTCGCCGGCCTTCACATGCTTACCTGGCGTCACAAGGGAACCCGCACCAACCCAGGCGCCGGTTTCGACCACGACGCCATCCATGACCGTAGTTCCCATGCCAACCATGCAGGCGTCCTCGAGCACGCAACCGTGGATCAGGCACATATGGCCAATGACCACGTCGGCACCGATGGTTGTATACCCGTCAGCGCCCGAAACGTGCACCACCGTGCCGTCCTGAATATTGGTGCGGGGACCGATCCGGATGTAATTCACGTCACCGCGCACGACGCAATTGAACCAGAGGCTCGACTCGTCACCCATTTCGACATCGCCGATGACGGTGCTGCCCGGCGCCACGAACGCGGTTTCGGCAATACGGGGCAACTCCCCGCGAAATGGAAGAATTGTACCTGTAGTCGTCATAACGCCTCCGCGTGGGGGAACTTGGCTCAGGGGAACATGGCGACCTGCTCGAGACCCTGTGTCTCCGGCAGGCCACACATGACGTTCATATTCTGGATTGCCTGGCCTGATGCACCTTTGACCAGATTATCAATCGCCGAAACCAGGATCACCCG
>JABJCZ010000186.1 GCA_018668475.1 Alphaproteobacteria bacterium
AGAACACTAAGTTGAGGAAAAAGGCGCACCGCCTGGAATGTCCGGGCAACGCCAAGGCGTGAAATCTGATGCGGCCGACGACCCGTGATGGTCCGCCCGGCCAACACCACCTGGCCTTCAGATGGTTGCTGAAAACCCGAGAGCACGTTGATCAACGTGCTCTTGCCGGCCCCATTGGGCCCGATAAGGCCGAGCAGTTCGCCCCGCGCAAGCTTGACGCTCAGGTCCTGTAGTGCGGCAAGACCCCCGAAACGGACGGCAACGCCGTCAGTTCCGAGGGTCTCACCAGCATTAATGCCGGTCACGTTCTCAAAGTTCTACCGGCCTAGAAATCAACCGGTGGTACCTTGCTTGGTGAGAACCGGCCAACCGAACTGCGCTTGCCGCCCTGAACCTGGGTAAGGGCCATCGGCGTGTGGAAGTTGATATGCCATTCCTCAGTAAATGTAGTGGCACCAACAAGCAGTGGCTCGCCGTTAAACTTCTCAAGCTCATCCGCCACAGCTGCGGAATCAAATGTGCCTGCGCGCTCCGCTGCACGGGCCCACGCCTGAATGATGGCATAGCCTGTGACACTGAAGCCGACAATCGGGGCGCCGAACTTCGCGGAATACGCAGCCCAGAAATCCTGCACGGCCGCAATCGGGTCATCACCATGGATGGAGCTGTAGTTGAGATTATAGAAATTACTTAGCCCCGGGATGGCGTCGAGCCAATACACGCCGTCCATCGCCACGCCGCCAATAACGGGAATATCGATGCCGGCGGCACGGATCTGCTTGAGGAAGCCTGCACCGCCAATTCCTGCGGCACCGGTGAACACGATGAAGTCAGCACCGGACTCCTTGATCCGGGTGATCTGCCCTGCGGCGTTGGTATCGGTTTGGCCGTTGAACGTATCCTGACCGGTAATCGTGCCAATGCCATCTTCCCAGCGCGCCTGAAAATAATCGGCAAGCTTCTTGGTGTACTCAACCTGCGTATCTTTCAGGATGAACGGCTTGCTCCAGCCCTGATCATGGGCCCACTCGGCCATGATGGCACCTTCACCTGGCGTGCCGATCCCCATGGTAAAGGCGAGATCGCCAATGCCCTGGACACCGAACTTCGGATCACCGGCGCACAATGAAAAGGACATGACGCCACGGCTTTGGGCCGTAATGGCTGCAGGGCTGCCAAAATCGTAATCGCAGGTCACGATGACCAATTGCGCGCCCTGTTCCAACACTTCAATGGCTGCATTTGCGCCCTGCGCCGGATCCGATTTGGTATCCGCAGCAACCCACTTGATCTGTTTCCCTAGCACGCCGCCCGCAGCGTTCAACTCGTCAATTGCGAGGATCGCACCTTTGTGCGGATCATCATAAGGCGCAATGAACCCGCTCAACGCGACCGCGCCACCGACAACGACAGCATCGTCGGCCTTTACTGCATCAATGCTCCAGGCCGCCGTGGCCGCCATGGCGCCGGCAGCAACAACTGCTGCAAATTTTCTCATGGGTTTCTCCCGTTGATCACCATCCCATTGAATGAACGAGCACCGTCGCGTTGCGACGACGCCCTGGCTCAGTCGTCTGTTGGTTTTTTCATTCGAGCGACCAGCCGAACGGCGAGTATGAATTCGCCGCGCAACGTGAGTCAACGGCTGATAACCCCATATGATCTGTGAGCATATTCCGTGTTCGCTGGAAGGCGCGCGCATTGCGAACGCCAGCTATGTGGTCACGCTAAAAGGTGATGCAGTAACTGGCCGGCTGATCGGGACATAACGCGACGCGCCATATACCATGCGCCGTACTCAGCCCGCACATTTGCCCACTCAAATTCAGCCCCGAGCTCCGAAATTATGCCCGACCGCGACATTAAACTCGATCTCGAACGCCATAGCCGCATCGGTTTCGATGAAGCCATTTTCTGTGCCGGAAAATCGAGCGACCAACTCACCGCCATTCTCGACCAGGCGGATGGGGCCACATTGCTCTTGACCAGACTGGAGCAAACAGCGCTGGACGCCCTGCCCGACCATCATCGCACCACACTCAACTACGAGCCCGTGTCCCGCACGGCCTTTTTCGGCAATATTACGCCCGCTCAGGGGGCCAGCAGAACTGCCGTCATCACTGCTGGCACTTCCGATACACCTGCCAGTCGCGAGGCGGCGCGCACGCTAAGATATTACGGCTACAGTTGCACCGAGATCACAGACATCGGGGTTGCCGGTCTCTGGCGGCTCACCGAGCGCGTGGAAGAGATTCGCACCTATCCCGTTGTTATCGTGGCTGCCGGGCTCGACGCCGCTCTGGCCAGTGTGCTTGGCGGATTGGTTCCCGGGGTCGTGATTGGGCTGCCGACCTCAACGGGTTATGGCGTTGCTGAAGGCGGCATGACCGCCTTGCGCTCCATGCTGGTCAGCTGTGCGCCGGGGATCACCGTGGTTAATATCGATAACGGATATGGCGCCGCGTGTGCCGCCATTCGTGTTCTTGGCGCGTCCACCTGACGATTAGTCCGAGATTTCAACCGCCAGTTCATATTCCAGCGCGGCATCCTCCAGCCACATCCAGAGATACGTGCCGAAGCTGCGCTCGACGTAAATTTCCCATGTCGTCTCGTCAGGTGCCGGGTCGGCGAGACGACGCAGCAGGACAGCCGCTTGCGCGAGGCCACTTTGCGCACAGTCCCCAATCGCAAAAATCTTTGCGTGAAGATCAAGATCGCAGCCTTTTTCCAGCACCTCGCGCGCATGACGACCGGACAGCCGAATCACCGCCCGTGCATCGCTGATATCGGTCAATGCCGCATGCTGCCCGCCAATTGCGGCATCCAGTTGATACGCCAGGCTGTCACTTCCATGGGGCGCAATAATGAGCCATTCGTCCGGCCCCAACCAGCAGACAACAACACCACCGGCCTCGCTTGTCGTGTTGGCCTGATGCGGCAGAACGCCACCCAATGCCTGGCCGACGGCCTGCCGGATTGCGTGATCGGCAACTGCAATGCGCAGGTTCAACAGGTCTGGGAACCGGCGCTCCTGAAGGCGCACGCCGGGGTTGGCAGAGGCGTCCGCGACGCGGCCGTCAATATGAAGAGCCGCCAACGGGCTCTGAGCAAAGCTGCGGTCAGTCATTGAGCCGGCTCCCCTCAGGGTCATAGAAAACCGGACTGGTAACCTCGGCCATGACAACGCGCTGATCAAACGGCAAGGCGATCCGCACCCGCTCACCCACCATATTTCGGCCATCCTCAATCAACGCCATCGCAATGGGCCGCTCAAGGGTCGTGCTGATATAACTCGATGTCACATGGCCGATCATTGGTACCGGCGTTTTCAACTTTTTGCCGTCTATGATCTGGGCACCCTCCGGCACAAATTCCTCCGGCAACAAACCGACCAATTGGCGGCGGCCGCTTTGCGCGGTGTCGCTACGACGCAAAGAGCGCCGGCCGAGGTAATCTTTTTTGTCCCCGGCTATGCGCCTCATCCCGAGATCATCAGGTGTGACCGTCGCATCGGTATCATGGCCAACCACGATATATCCCTTTTCCGCTCGGAGCACGTGCAGCGCCTCAATGCCAAAGGGCGAGATATCGAAGCGCTCCCCTGCACGCACAAGTGCCTGCCAAAGCGCCATGCCGTAGCGTGCCGGCACATTGATTTCGTAGCTCAACTCGCCGGTAAAGCTGACCCGGAAAATCCGCGCCGGCAATCCAACCACCCGCGCCTCACGCACATGCAGATGCGGAAACTTCTCCGCCGACAGATCAATATCCTCGACCAGGTCGGCCAGTACGTGGCGCGCATTGGGGCCAGTCAGGGTAACCGTTGCCCATTGTGCGCTCACGGACGTCGTAAAGACCTGTAAGTCCGGCCACTCGCATTGCAACCAGTCTTCCAACCATTCATGGACCCGGGCCGCGCCGCCGGTGGTGGTCGTCATATACCAGTGGTTCTCAGCCAACCGTGCGGTAACGCCATCATCAAACACCATGCCGTCTTCGCCCAGCATGAGCCCATATCGGCAGCGCCCGACGGGCAGGTTGTCAAATCGGTTGGAATAAATGCGGTTCAGAAATTCACCAACGTCCGGTCCCTTGAGCTCTATCTTGCCCAACGTTGAAGCATCGAGCAGGCCAACCCCGGTCCGCACATGGCGACACTCGCGAGCAACTGCTTGCGCCATGTTTTCGCCACCGCGCGGGTAGTACCGTGGCCGCTTCCATTGCCCCACATCCTCAAACTTGGCTCCGGTGCGCACATGCCAGGCATGCAGCGGTGTGGTGCGGACGGGCTCGGCGAGCGCGCCAATATCGCGCCCGGCCAATGCGCCGAAAGTGACCGGTGTATAGGGCGGTCGAAAAGTCGTGGTACCCACGTCGTTGAGCGGCCGCCCGAGTTCATCCGCCAACACACCGAGCGCGTTCACGTTGCCAAGTTTGCCCTGGTCCGGGCCCATGCCAGTCGTCGTATACCGTTTGACATGCTCGACCGACCGATACCCTTCGCGCGCGGCGAGCGCGATATCCGCAGTCGTTGCGTCGTTGTGAAGGTCGACAAACTGCTTCGTCTTGCGGCCATCAGCCACGATCTTCCAGAGTGTGCGAACGGCCCCCGGCCCGTGGCCGCCGTCAACCACGGCTTCCGGCAACGCGCCGGTCGTCAAACCCACCGCTTCTGCCGCCGCGACGCCCGCCGCCTCGCCTTCAGCGAGAACAGCCGCGAGTTCAAAGGTACCATTGGCCGACCCGGCCATACGGATCCCACGCGGGATATGAGCGGGGACCAGGCATCCGCGTTTTTCATCAAACGTCAGGCGGCCCCCAGCTTGCGACAACAAGTGTGCGGTTGGGCTGAACCCGCCGGATACACACAACAGATCGCATGAAAAACGCCGGGCAGAATTGCCGGAAACCAATCCGTCATCGGCGATGGGCGCCAGCGAAACGCCGCGCAGTCGCATCCGTCCTTTGGTGCCAGTCACCGCATGTCCGGTCAAAATTTCAACGCCGTCCGCACGGGCAACTTCGGCCAGAGGACTTGGCTCATTGCGCGCATCGGCCAATGCCACGACCCGCACACCGGCGGCCCGCAAATCACTGGCCAGCGGATAGATGCTGTCGTTATTGCCTGCGACCACCGCCGTCCGCCCAGGGCGAACGCCATAGCGATGTACGTAGTCACCGGCGGCGCTCGCCAGCATGATACCGGGCCGGTCGTTATCAGGAAAAACCAGCGGCCTCTCGGTTGCGCCGGTCGCCAACACGACCTGTCGTGCCCGCACCTTCCAAATCCGCTCGCGCGGCACATGATTGCCCTCTGGTGCATCGACATGGCCCGTGACCCGCTGGGACAGAACGACAAAGTTATGATCGCCAAACAGCGCCGCCGTAGTGCGAGTGAGCACCTCACAGTCCGCTCTGGTGGCCAGATCAGAGGTGACCTCCGCGGCCCAGTCACTGCCCGCCTGTCCGCCGATTTGATCACTGGAGGCCAGTAGCTGGCCGCCCATTTGCGCTCGCTCATCTGCAATGATCACCCTGGCGCCAGCCTGCGCGGCGGCCTGCGCGGCCATCAGTCCGGCAGGCCCGCCTCCAACCACCAACACATCACAATGAACGTGCCGCTTGTCGTAGCGATCCGGATCGGGCGCCTCAGGCACCCGGCCGAGACCAGCTGAACGGCGAATCCAGTTTTCGTAGGTTGGCCACATAAAGGCCGGTGACATGAAGGTCTTGTAGTAAAACCCGGCGGGCAACAGATGTGAAACCCGATCGTTGATAGACAGAAGATCGAAGCGCAGGCTTGGCCACACATTCACACTGGTTGCGCTGAGGCCATCCGTAAGCTCGACCATGGTGGCGCGAACATTGGGAACGGTCTGCCCGCCATCGCCGAGCTGCACCAGCGCGTTGGGCTCCTCTGGCCCGGCGCTGTAAATGCCACGTGGCCGGTGATATTTAAAACTGCGGCCAACCAGGCGCACGCCATTCGCCAATAGTGCAGAGGCCAAGGTGTCGCCGGCATAGCCCGTATAGTTCCAGCCGTTGAACCTGAATTTCACACGCCGGGCGCGATCAATTTTCCCACCTTCCTTGATGCGGAAACGTTGCCGGCTCATTTACCGCGCTCCACATCATCGGGCGATGTCTCACCCATCGGCCATGTGGCCCGGATTTCATGGGTTGCCGTATGACGCTCAACATTAAACCAGCGGCGACACCCCAGCGCATGGATCCAACGTTCCCGATGCCAGCCTTTCGGATTGGCGCGGTTGAACAGGTAGTCGGCCCAAGCGGCATCATCTAGAGCATCAGGGTCCAGCGGTCGGACAATGCCCGCCTCGCCACCTGGCTTGAATTCCTTCTCCGCACGTGCGCCACACCATGGGCAGGGGATCAACAGCATCGGATCATCCTCCCCGCTCAGTGCGCCACAGCGGCTGCGCCATGCTCATCAATGAGCGCACCGGTCGAAAAACGATCAAGCGAAAACGGTGCGGCCAGCGCATGGGGTTCGCCCTTGGCGATGGTGTCGGCAAAAACATAGCCCGACCCTGGCGTCGCCTTGAACCCGCCTGTGCCCCAGCCGCAATTGAAGAACAAATTGTCGACCGGTGTCTTGCCGATGATCGGGCTCGCATCCGGACAGATATCAACAATACCGCCCCACATGCGCATGACCTTGAGCCGCGACAGAACCGGAAATAGTTCGAGGCAGGCACCGAGCATCTGCTCGATGATCGGCAGACTGCCGCGCTGGGCGTATGAATTGTAGGTATCCATACCCGCGCCCATAACGAGTTCGCCTCGATCCGACTGACTGAGGTACACGTGCACTGTGCCGGACATCAGCACGACATTGAAAAACGGCTTGAGCGGCTCAGATACGAGTGCCTGCAGAGGGTGGCTTTCAATTGGTAGACGAAAGCCCGCGAGATCAGCCAGGACGCCGGCGTGTCCGGCAACAACAACACCAACCTTCTTGGCGCTAATGGGCCCGAGCGTCGTTTCCACGCCCTCTACCTGGCCGCTGCGGATATTGAACCCCGTAACTTCGCAGTTCTGGATAATATCAACACCACGGGAATCGGCCGCCCGTGCCAGGCCCCACGCCACGGCGTCATGCCGGGCAACACCACCTCGCCGCTGCAGGGCGCCCCCGAGCACAGGGTATCGGCCACCCGGCCCGGTGTTGAGGATTGGCACCATTTCCTTGATTTGCTCGGGCGTAAGAATCTCCGAATCAATTCCGTTCAGGCGTATGGCATTGACCCGGCGAGAGACTTCACGCATCTCGTGCTCAGTGTGCGCAAGGTTGATCACCCCGCGCTGGCTCAACATGATGTTGTAGTTGAGGTCTTTGCTCAGCCCCTCGTAGAGCTTCAGGGACAGCTCATAGAGCGCAGCACTCTCATCCCACAGGTAATTGGAGCGCAAAATGGTGGTATTGCGACCTGTGTTGCCACCGCCGATCCAGCCCTTTTCCAGCACCGCAACGTTGGTGATGCCGTGGTTCTTGGCCAGGTAGTGAGCGGTTGCCAGACCATGACCCCCACCGCCGACGATGATCACATCATAGTCGGACTTCGGCTCCGGACTGCCCCAGGCTTCCGGCCACTGCGTGTGCCCTTGCCGTGAATGGCGCCACAGGTTAAGCGCCGAATATCGCGTCATCGTGTCAGTCCGCCATGTCCGTCTCGCACCGGGCAAGCCCGGCGATGAGCGTCACGTATTGGTAAATGCCTCGATCCCATCGAGATATGAGAGCACACCATCGACCGGCTCGACATCACCAAATTTTGCGTCGATATCAAACAGGTTCCATTCAACCACACCCGGCACTCGAT
>JABJCZ010000187.1 GCA_018668475.1 Alphaproteobacteria bacterium
CGCGCGGCACGCGTGGTCATGCCGACGGCGACGTTCGGCCAGACCTCCCGGATGACGACGCGGACCGGCTGAAAGCCATGATTGTGGCCTGCCTTGAAGGGCGCGGGGGGCAGGTTTCAGCGCGCGGGCGGGCGGCAAACCTCGGCGAGACGTATCTATCGCTCAATGCAGCGGGCCGGTTGCGCTTCCTACGCTTGCTTGTGGATGATTTCGGTGTCGATGACGCGGCTCTTGATCAGGCGACGGAGGCCATGCGGAGCGCCGATGGACTGGACTCTCGGCGGGAAGCCGCGCGCAAACTGAAGCGCGCGTTGATCCCCGCCAGAGTCAAATTATTGACTCAGTTCAATGGATTGCCCGAGGGAATCAAGTTTTTGGTCGACCTCCGGGCCGAGGTCCGCGACGCCCTCGCCGAGGCGCCGGACTTAGCTCCCTTGGATACGGACATGCGCGAGCTTCTGGGTGCCTGGTTTGACGTGGGCCTGCTGCGTCTCGAGCGTATTACCTGGCAAGCACCAGCGGCCTTGCTCGAGAAACTTGCGGCATATGAGGCTGTTCATGCCATCCGATCCTGGCAGGATCTCAAGAACAGGCTTGATTCTGATCGTCGCTACTACGCATTTTTTCACCCGAATATGCCGGGCGAGCCCCTTATTTTTGTTGAAGTAGCTCTTGTAAGCGGCATTTCCGACAGTATTCAAAGCCTGCTTGACGAAGGGGCCCCTGCGGACGATCCGGCAAGCGCGGATACGGCAGTATTTTACTCGATTTCGAATGCGCAACGCGGGCTCGACGGCCTGTCGTTTGGCGAATTTCTTATTAAGCAGGTGGTTGATGACCTCAGCCGTGAGTTGCCTCAATTGAAGACCTTCGCGACGTTGTCGCCGCTGCCGGGTTTTTCACGCTGGCTGACGGCAAAGCTCGAGCATGCTGACGGGGACGGGAGCCTGGATCTTTTGACGCCGGCTGAAGCCGATACCATTTGCGATCTGTGCGATGACGAATCCGGAGCGAACGCGCTGAAAACCATACTGAGTCGCCGTTGGCATGACGATGCGGCACAGCGAGACGCGCTGGAGCAGCCGCTCCTGCGGCTGGCGGCGCGATACCTTACGAGCGAGACGCGTGCCAATGGGCAACCACTGGACCCGGTTGCCCGTTTTCACCTGGCTAATGGCGCCCGAATAGAGCGATTGAACTGGCTTGCTGACCGATCGGTGAACGGGCTCGAGAAGTCCTTCGGCGTGATGGTCAATTACCAGTACCGGCGTAAAGATATAGAGGCCAATCACGAGGCTTACCGCGGCGAGGGGGCCTTGGTGGCATCGCCAGCCGTGCGGGCGTTGGCAAGCCTGCCGCGCAACAGTCGGGGGAGCCGATAATTCCTGTTGCGTGCCGCCACCAATATTATTGGGCGACAGGCGCAATCCTATGTTATACGGCGTTTATATCTTTCTGATCGGCTAGAAATAGACGGTCGGAAGTGGTTGGTTTGTGCGCGGGCGTGGCGGAATTGGTAGACGCGCGTGGTTTAGGTCCACGTAGCGCAAGCTGTGGGGGTTCGAGTCCCTTCGCCCGCACCAACGCCACCCACAATCTGACAACACAGTATTCGTTTAGTTCTATTTGGCCCAACCAGACAACCGAGATGTTGGAGATCGCCGTTCCATGCAGGTGACCGAAACCCATTCCGAAGGGTTGAAACGCGGATTTACAGTCGTCGTTCCAGCCGCTGACCTCGAGTCAGCGGTGAATAGTCGGCTTGAGGAAATCAGTCAGACCGTTGAGATGAAGGGGTTTCGGCCGGGCAAAGTGCCCATGAGCATCGTGCGCCAGAAATACCGGCCCTCGATCCTGGGAGAAGTTCTGGAACAGACGATCCAGGAGAGCGCCCGCAAGGCGATTGAAGAAAAATCGCTGCGTCCGGCCATGCAGCCGAAGATCGAGATCAAGGATTTCGCGGACGACAAGGACCTTGAGTTCACGATGGACGTCGAATTGATGCCGGAATTCGAGGTCGGCGACCTTTCCGAGCTCAAATTGACGCGCATGACGGCGGAAATCACCGATCAGACCATCGACGACGCCATGACTCGCATATCTGAGGCCGAGAAGCGTTTTGAGAAGGTCGAAGAGGATCGGGGGGCCCTATCCGGTGATGCCCTGCTGATCGACTTCGTGGGCGAGATTGACGGCGTGACCAGTGATGGCGCGACCGGCAATGATTTTGAGCTGGAACTCGGGAGCAACTCGTTTATTCCCGGATTTGAAGAACAGTTGATCGGCTCCAAGGCTGGCGACCAAAAGGAAGTCAAACTGAACTTCCCGGAGGATTATCCGCACCCGGATAGTGCCGGCAAGGAAGCTAAATTCGCTGTTACTGTCAAAGAGATACGCGCGCGTGCTGAGACGGCCATTGATGACCTGATGGCGCAGCGACACGGATTTGATGACCTCCCGGGCATGAAGACTGGCGTGCGCGAAAGGTTAGTTCAGGAATTTGATCAGGCGGCGCGGGCACGGTTGAAGCGGAGCATGTTGGACTCGCTTGCAGAACGCCATTCGTTTGATGTGCCACCGAGTATGATCGAGCAGGAGTTCGAGCAGATCTGGAAACAGATCAAGGCGGACATGGAGCGAACCGGGCAGACGTTTGAAGAGGCAACCGGTGATACTGAGGAAAACGCCGAAAAGGAATATCGCGGGATTGCGGCTCGCCGGGTGCGTCTTGGCCTTGTTCTTGCCGAAATTGGTCGTCAGAACAATATGAATGTTACCCAGCAGGATCTGGTGAACGCCGCCATGGAATCTGCCAGCCAAATGCCGAACCCGGAGCAGGTCGCCGAGTTCTACCGGGCAAATCCGCAGGCCTTGGAGCGTTTTCAGGCACCTGTGTTTGAAGACAAGGTGGTCGCATTCGTTACCGAACTCGCGACGGTGACAGACAAAACCGTGTCCCAAGACGAGTTGTTCAGTGACCCGGATGGTGACAGTGCGGGCGACGATGAGGCCAAAAAGCCGGCCAAAAAGAAAGCTGCCGCAAAGAAAAAGGTAGCTGCAAAGGCTGATGGCGACGCCAAGAAAGCAGCACCTAAAAAGAAGGCCGCTGCGCCCAAGAAGAAGGCCGCGACCAAGGCTGACGATAGTGACAAACCGGCGGCAGCGAAAAAGACAGCGAAGAAGAAAAGCACCAAAGAATAGGTGGCGAACCCCACCCGCGAGGAGCGATAGCAATGGCCGACATAATTGAAACTTACGCCAATACGCTTGTGCCCATGGTGGTCGAGCAGACCAACCGGGGCGAGCGCGCATACGACATTTACTCGCGATTGTTGAAGGAGCGGATCATTTTCATGACCGGTCCCGTCGGCGACGAAATGGCGAGCCTGATTACGGCGCAGATGCTGTTTCTTGAATCCGAGAACCCGGACAAGGAAATATCGATGTACATCAATTCGCCGGGCGGCCTTGTGACGGCTGGCCTCGCGATTTATGACACTATGCAGTACGTCAAGCCGGATATTTCGACCCTGGTCATTGGTCAGGCGGCATCAATGGGCTCTTTGCTGATGTGTGCGGGCACACCCGGGCAGCGATATTCACTGCCAAACGCTCGGATTATGCTGCATCAGCCGTCAGGCGGGTTTCAAGGGCAGGCCACTGATATCGAGATCCATGCCAAGGAAATTCTTGCTTTGCGTCAACGGCTTAACGAGATTTATGTAGAACATACCGGTCAAAAACTGGATGTCGTTGAGAAGAGCATGGAGCGCGATAACTTCTTTACGCCTGAAGAAGCTCAGAAGTTTGGGCTTATTGACGAAGTTGTGCTGCATCGTCCTGCCAAAGCCGAAGACGGCGGCGGGGACGACAAAAAGGAGTAAATTTAACGCTTTCTTGAAAGCCCCCATTTAGGGTGTTGGCAGGCGGGAAAGGGTTTAAACGAGCATCAGAAGGAACTGGACAACCGGCGAAGTTGAGTGCCAACCTCACGCGGGCCGCCACGATTCGTCAATACAGGGGCGTTACCGGCGGCTTGGGAGTTCAGTTTCCAGATATAAGATGTTCAGGCATTTTCGGGTGCCGGAGCCAGCGACGGAGTGGGCATGAACAAGTCCAGTGGCAGTGATTCGAAGAACACCCTCTACTGTTCTTTCTGCGGAAAGAGCCAGCATGAAGTGCGTAAACTCATCGCTGGCCCGACCGTGTTTATCTGCGATGAGTGTGTCGAACTCTGCATGGACATCATTCGCGAGGAACACAAGAGCGCGAAGGTCAAGAGCAGGGACGGTGTTCCGACCCCGCAGGAAATCAGTGACGTTCTCGATGATTATGTGATCGGCCAAGGCCACGCCAAGCGTGTTCTCTCTGTTGCCGTCCACAATCATTACAAGCGCCTTGCCCACGACGGGAAGAATGTCGAAGTGGAGCTGGCCAAATCCAATATCATGCTGCTCGGCCCGACCGGCTGCGGCAAGACGCTGCTCGCGCAGACCTTGGCCCGCATCCTCGATGTGCCGTTCACCATGGCCGACGCCACCACACTAACCGAAGCCGGTTATGTCGGTGAGGATGTCGAGAACATCATTCTCAAACTTTTGCAGTCGGCCGATTACAATGTGGAGCGGGCGCAGCGCGGCATCGTTTACCTCGATGAGGTCGACAAGATTGCCCGTAAATCCGACAACCCGTCGATCACCCGCGATGTTTCCGGTGAAGGCGTGCAGCAGGCGCTGCTCAAGATCATGGAAGGCACGGTCGCTTCTGTTCCGCCTCAGGGCGGCCGCAAGCATCCGCAGCAGGAATTTCTGCAGGTCGATACGACAAACATCCTGTTCATTTGCGGCGGCGCATTTTCCGGTCTCGAAAAAATTATCGGTCAACGCGGCCGGGGAACGTCCATTGGCTTTGGCGCCGACGTACGCGGTCCGGACGAGCGGATGACAGGAGAGTTGCTGCAGGAAGTTGAACCCGAAGACCTTTTGAAATTTGGCCTGATTCCAGAATTCATCGGTCGTGTGCCGGTCTTGGCCACACTTGAGGATCTCGACGAACCAGCGCTGGTCGAAATTTTGACCCAGCCCAAAAATGCGTTGGTGAAGCAGTATCAGAAGTTGTTCGACATGGAAGATGTCCAGCTTACGTTTACCGATGACGCGCTTTCGGCGATCGCACAACGTGCGATCTCCCGTAAGACAGGTGCACGTGGGCTCAGGTCAATTCTTGAAGGAATTCTCCTCGATTCCATGTTTGAGTTGCCCGGTTTCGAGACCGTGGAAGAG
>JABJCZ010000188.1 GCA_018668475.1 Alphaproteobacteria bacterium
ACAGGAACCGGATGGTTTGGGAGGCTCATTGCGTTGGACCGCCGGGGCGGGGTCCGTCGTTGGCAAGGTTGTTGTGCTGAGTAATGTTGCCGAAGCGGCGACGCAGAATCTTCAAATCAGAGCCGCTTTTTTTGACCGGATGAGCCACGAACTGCGCACGCCACTTAATGCAATTATCGGGTTTTCTTCGATTATCGGGCGCCAGACTTTTGGCGTCATTGGTAAGCGGTACCTCGAATATGCTGAGGATATCAACCAAAGCGCCGAGCATCTTCTTGAGCTGGTCAGCGATATTCTTGAGCTTTCCAAAGCAGAGTCCGGCGACATCGAACTGGATTTGCAATCCCTCGACCCTGGCGCCGTGGCGACCCACGTTGTGAACTTGGTTGGGCCGCAGGCGGAGCGAGCCGGGATCGTGCTGCGCTTTGAAACTGCGATAGAGCTGCCTTCAATCAACGCCGATCAGCAGCACCTTCATTTGTTACTTCGGCATCTGCTGATCAATGCCATCAAATTCTCGTCGGCCGGTTCCAAAGTAGATGTGTTGGCTGACGAAGACGGCGGAATTGTGCGATTCCGTATTGTCGATTACGGCATTGGTATGGAGCAAACCGAAATTTCGCGGGCACTTGGCATATTCGATCAGGTCGATGATCGCCTCGAGCGGCGCTACGACGGCGTTGGCGTTGGCCTGCCACTGGCGGTGCGGCTGGTAGACGTAATGGGTGGCTCGCTGGATATCGATTCCGAGAAAGGAAAGGGCACGACAGTGACAATTTCCTTTCGCGCGATACCGGCGGTGCACAACAGTAATTAAACCATTGCTGAATATCTTGCTTGCTCACGGAGCGTGCAAGACTACCATCCAGGTTGTCACGTCCTGGCAGGCCCAAGTTGTCTCGCGTCGGCGTGTGACCGGGCGGGTAGCCTGTTGGGAGGGGAGAGGCGACAGTCGATGAGCGTCATTGTTGAATTTTTAGAGTTTATTGAGCAACCGCGTCAGCAGTCGTTGAAGGGGCTGCTTGGGCGTGTGCTCAACAAGGCGCGCGAAATTACCGGCGCTGAAGCGGGAACGATCTTTATTCGCCGTCGGCGCGGCGCGAGCGAATGGCTCGAAGCGCGTAGTGTGCAGAATGAACGTATTCGCCTGAACAAATCCGATTTCCGCATTCCCCTGGACCCTGCGTCGATTGCCGGATTTGTCGCGACCAGCGGTGAGACGGTCATCATTGATGATCTGTATGATATTCCCGGCGACCTGCCGTTTTCCTTCGATCGGACGTTCGATATTACCAGTGGCTACAGGTCGCGATCGATGCTGGCATTTCCACTGGTCAATCTTGACCGCAAGGTTATCGGCGTGGTGCAGCTGATTAATCGGCGGGTCGAGGGAACGGATCAGCCGCAGCCCTTTACCGATGAACAAGCGGATCTGATCCTACCGTTTAATCACATTGTTGGCCGCGTGGTTGAACAGGCGGAAATGGTGGAACAGATACGCACAAAAAATGCTGCGCTTCGTTCCAAGAACAAGGAGCTGATTCGGCACCGCAAGCATATTGAAAATCTGCAAAGCGAAACTGAAGACGCGTTCATGCTGTCCATCCAACTGTTAGCCCGCGCAGCGGAAATTCATGATGAGGGAACTGGCAATCACATTGTGCGGGTTAACGAATACAGCCATTACATCGCGGTCAAACTGGGCCTGTCAGACAAATACTGCGAGACCATTCGGTTTTGTGCCCAATTGCATGATGTCGGAAAGATGAGCGTCAATACTGCGATTTTGACCAAGGCGGGCGCACTCGATGAAGATGAACGCGTTGAGATGGACCGCCATACGAGCTACGGGCATCAGATTTTGGCTCAAAATGATCGGCTGCAGATGGCGGCCGACATCGCGATTGGTCACCACGAGAAGTGGGATGGGTCCGGCTATCCAAACGGCCTGGCCGGTGAGGATATTCCTTTATCTGCGCGGATCGTCGCGATGGCAGATATCTATGATGCTCTCAGGGCCGAGCGCCACTACAAACCGGCCTTCAGCCACGAAAAGACGTATGCCATTCTCACGGAGGGTGACGATCGGATTGACCCGTCAACACATTTTGATCCGGCTGTGGCGGCGGTGTTCCGGGAGAACCACAATGAGTTCGAACGCATCTGGAACCGACTGGCCGATTAACACGACCTAGAGCGAAAGCTTCAACCCTTCGTAGGCAACGACCGAGCCCGGTGCGATTTTTTCAAGAGCGGCCTGTTCGTCACGCAACTGGGCGTCATCATGGTTCGGATGGTGCTGGAACGTTGCCAGTGCTTTGGCGCCCGAGGCCTTGAGCAGTCGCGTGCCTTCTTGCCAGGTGGAATGCGCGAGCGCCCGTGCACCGCCGGATAACTCGTCGTCGTTATAAAATGAGTCATAGATTGCCAGATCGGCATCACGCATCAGGTTAATAACAGCGTCACTGGCATTGCCCGGCTCGTGGGCGGTGTTGCCAATATATGCCAGCACTCGACCATCAAATTCTATTCGATATCCTGTCGCCCCATTGGGGTTCTTAAGTCGCGCTGTGGTGATGGTGATACCAGGGCGAGGGGTTAATCTATCGCCCGCCGAAAAATCACTGAATGTCTTGAGGCCGCCGATGAAATGTAGTGGGATTGGAAATAGCGGCGACGTCATCATCTCATTGAGCTCGGTCTGGATACCGCGATCATCGGGCAGATGCCCCGCCCAAATCGTAAATGAATTATTCGGGTTATAGCCGGGCCCGAAAAACGGTAGGCCGCAAGCGTGGTCAAACCGGCTTTCGGAAAAGAAGATATCGCCATCGATGGGGCGCGACTGGTCCAGTGCCAGTCCAAAGGGTCGCATGCCTGTGCCGGCGTCAAAGATCAGCAGGTGTTCTCCGCAGCGGACCTCGACACATGGGGTGTTGCCGCCGAAATCCCGCGTCGCCCTATCAGGGGTCGGAATGCCGCCCCGCACGCCCCAGAATTTGACCGTAAATGGTGTGCCGCTGCTCATGAACTGGTGGGTCTCGTCACTTTTTCTGGTCTATTTTCAGGGCTCAGGCCGCTGCCGCGCCGGAGGTTCGGGCATAGCCGTCAAACAGATCATACATCCGTATCAGCCACGCGCCGAAGGGGCCGTCATTCGGAAAAACAATACGGTCTGTTGATGCGGCCGCCCATTTTACCGTGCCAAAGAGAATATAGTCCGCGTAGGCTGGTGCGTCGCCGCTGAGAAATGGCTGAACATTCAGTGTCGCGATCGCCGGGCTCAGCACATTTTGCAGCTTGCTGACATCGGCATCGCTGCGAGGGCTGAATTCCTCCAGCGTCATGCCGAAGCGGCTCTCGCGGCTCTCGCGGAAATACACCTGGTCGGCTGTATCAATCGCATTGTCGAAGGTGTCTGCCACGATGACCCTGGCAAGAGCCGGATGAATCGACATATCGACCCAAAAATTCATGTTTCGTGCGAGGCCTTGCCCTACGGACCCACCGAAGAGGCTCGCTGCATCGGGGTACTTGTCTTCCAGATAGCAGGCAATCGTCCATGAATCGGCAATCACCGTCTCGCCGTCGCGCAGTACCGGCACGAGCTTCTGATTGCTAAAGGCGATTTTGTCCTTCTGGCTGAACTGCACGGGCTCGAATGTGGCCTCAAGGCCCTTGTGGGCCAGCGCCATCCGGGTGCGCCAGCAAAACGGGCTGAAACGCTTATCGTCCTGTCCTTGCAGCTCATAGAGGGTCCGTGTCACGTGTTCCGTCTCCCGTTTCCGAATGTTCCCTATCGCTGAGTATATCAGCCTCATTGCCCGCGGGAATAGGTCCGGCCCTTCCATTGGCTTCGGGCCCCGCGCCAATAGCGCCATGCCGACCCCCAGGTCATGGCAAGATAGAGTGTACCTATCATCGGCATGGTAGCGGCCCACAGTGGTCCACGGCGGTAATAACCAAGGGTCGGACCATAGGCGGCCATCATAGCCACAAAGGCGCCCGCACCAATCATCTTGGGCACAAGTGCGGGGCTGGCGAATATCGTGATCACCGGTAACCAACAGGCAACAGCGAGCACCAGCGTGCATAACAGCAACAACGGCAACGAATAGCGCAATTGTGTGAAAGCGCTGCGTGCGACCATATTCCAGATGCTCGCAAGTCCACCGTAGGGGCGCGTTGAGCACACCGAGTGCGTTAGTCCGATCCAGGTCTGCGCGTTGGCGCGACGAGCCTCGCCAGCCAGCGCGCAATCATCAATGATCGCGTTGCGGATGGTGCCGAAGCCACCCATCTCCGCCAGCAAGGCGCTATCGGTCAGGACACAGCCCCCGGCTCCTGCCGCCACCCATTTGTTTTGATTGTTGGATAGATGGAACGGGTACAGGAGTTTGAAAAAAAACACGAACGCCGGCATCAAGAATTTTTCCCAAATGCCGACCATACGCAGGTTCGCCATCAACGAAATAAAACGCGCCCCGGTTTTCAGGCGGCGCATTTTCAGGGTTGCCAGCAGGCCGGGGGCCAACTCGATATCAGCATCAAGTAATAAAACCAGCGGCGTGGTGGCGTGATTGCGGGCTTGTTCGAGAGCCCACATTTTGCCGGCCCAGCCATCTGGCAGCGGTGCGCCGGTGATCACGTGGAGTTTCAATCCGTCAGCCGCGCCACTGGCGCGATGTGCCACGTCAGCCGTGCCGTCGTCCGACTGGTCATCAACAACGATCACCTTGAGCCCGTTGCCCTGGTTCGCCAGCGCGGCAATAGTTCCCCCGATAACATCCGCTTCGTTGCGTGCCGGGATCAACACTGTGATGTCCGAAAGGTCGGCGGTGCCGTGAGCGAGGGCCTCATCAGCGTCCAGCACTTCCCGGACGCGCCACGGTTGCCAGGGTTGCAGCAAAATAGCCAGCCATACGACGGCGCCGGCGGCTGCAAGCGCGGCCCAGATCGGATCGTTCAACGGCACGGTGCGTTCGACCCCTTCAAAACCGGGCGGGCTCCAGCCCGGTCATGTCGATTTCGGGCTCGCGGCCTGCCACGATATCGGCAATCAGCCGGCCCGAGCCGCACGACCACGTCCACCCGGTACTGCCGTGCCCAGTATCGAGATACAGCCCGTCCAGGTCGGTTTTGCCGATGATTGGCACACAATCGGGCGTCATCGGACGAAACCCCATCCAGCGCTCTGCCTGCGACGGGTCGCCGGCGTTGGGAAATAGCCGCATGGTATCCCGCAGGATTGCATCCACCCGGCCAGGCGTGATGGCCGGGTTATAGCCGGTTAGCTCTGCAGTGCCCGCACAACGCAACCGGTCGCCCAGCCGGCTAAGCACGATGCGGCGCGGGATATCGTGAATCCCGTGGGTCGGCGCGCCATTGTGGCCGGCGGTCGGCACGGTCACGGAATAGCCTTTCATCGGATAGATCGGCATTTTCACACCGACACGGCGCAAAAACCGTGGCCCGAAGCTGCCCAGGCTGACAACCACGGCCTCTGCCTCGTAAGTCGCTTTGTCGGTCTCGACGCCAGTGATGCGCCGGCCATCGCGGATCAGCCGAGTGAGCGTCTCGCCATAGCGAAAATCAGCGCCATGGCCGACGGTCGCCGCGGCGAGGTTCTTCGTAAATTTATGGGCATCGCCCGTCTCTTCTTGCGAGAAAAACAGCGAGCCTGCATAGGTGTCGCGCTGGTCCTCTAGGGCGGGCTCGACCTCGATCGTGGATTTCATATCGAGAACCTGCGGGTGGCGGCCATCATCCGGCAAGCGTCGGGCAAAGGCGTCAGCTGCGGCGAGGCTCTCTGCATCCTGATACAGCTCGATCATGCCCTCGGCACGCGCATCATACTCGATGCCCTCGGCCTCTCGCACTGCCTTGAGTTGGGCAAAGCTATAAGCGCCCAGACGACGTGAAACCTTCTGGCCGCGCGCAAAAGGTTCGGCGCGACAATTGCTGAGAAACTTTAGCGCCCACGCCCATTGTTGCAGGTCCGGCCGTAGCCGGAAGAGGTAGGGGGCATCTTCACGAAACAGGTTTTTCAGTAGGGTCTTCGGCACCGTGGGACTGGCCCAGGGTTTGGCGGTATAGGCGCTGACGATGCCGCCATTGGCAAAGCTCGTTTCAAGGCCGGCCCCGGCCTGGCGTTCAATCACCGTAACGTCGTGACCATCGCGGGTCAGAAAATAGGCGGCGGTCGTGCCGATAACGCCGGCACCCAGAACGAGAACGCGCATGCGGGTATCCTCCTGTTGTCTTATCGCTTGTGCCACGGAAGCAGGTGACGCATCAAGCGGGCCTTGAGGCGATGCGGCTGACAGGCTACACCATTGCCAGCAGCCCAGACCTCTGCAGGGAGACCATCATCATGAAGTTGCTTTCAGGCCCGACATCACCGTTTGCCCGTAAGTGCCGCATCGTCGCCATTGAAAAATCGGTTACGCTGGAAGAAATCGGCACCAACCCGTTCGAATCAACCGAGTTGCCCGGTATCAACCCACTGAAAATGATACCTGTGCTCATTCTTGACGACGGCACCACCATGTATGACAGCGATGTCATTTGCCGCTATCTCGATCAGGCGGGCGAAGGGCCGAGCTTGTTCCCGAAAGCCGACCGCTGGGCCTGGATGACCCGCGCAACTCTTGGCCATGGTCTGGCCGATGCGAGTGTCGCCTTGCAGCTGCAAAAAGTGCTGCCTGAATCGGATCAGAGCGCGCCGCTAATGGACAAGATGCGCGCCCGTATGGCCCGGATTACGGCCGGACTTGAGGCTGACTTTGCGGGACTCGAGGCCGCACCGATGCGGATGGATGTGATCTGTGCCGTCATGGGACTTGGACATGTCGAGCTTCGCCACGGCGATACCTGGCGCGCCGATCATCCGATGCTGGCGGCATGGTATCTCGGCCAGCTCGAGCATCCCTCATTCAAGGCGACAATTCCGGTCGGTTAACGGAATAAAGGCGTTGTTGCTGCAGACAGCTAACGATGCCGGCTGAGACGGTCACGGAAATTCGCGTTTAACGCGCTGACTCATGCGGCCGAATCTCAATCCGGTTATTCGGGGATGCCGTTGCCTTGCGCGAGCACTAATCGATCGAGTCAGGAGATGTCGACGGCAAGTTGGCCGACGTCGACGGCATCTTCCTCGGCGATGTGGAGCTTTGCGATAGTGCCGTCGCCCTCGGCCTCGTGCGGCACCTCAGTCTTCATCACTTCGAGGATGAAGAGAGTGTCGCCTGCTTTGACCGCGTCGCCTTCCTTGACGAGAACTTTCCAGACATTGCCGGGCGCCTGGGTCATTACTTGTTCAGCCATTTTTCTTCTCCCTTGCGCTTGTGGCGCTTATGCGTTTTCCAGACTGTTTTCGCTGCACTGGGCATCCATTGCGCGCCGTCGGGACTGTGCTTCATCGACACTGACGATATCAAACACGAGGTGCTCGTTGGGCTTGGCCTGTCCGAGCTTCCAGAACCCGACCGATGGCACGGTATAAGGGCAAATGAAGCCACCCATGCTGGGGCCGTCGTTGACCAGGATAATCGGTGTCTGCCCACCCAGATTAATGGCGCCCAGGGGGTAGCCCTGATCCAGAATATTGGATGGGAAATCGCCGTTTTCCGGCAGCTTGTTGGTCGCCTTTTCGGTGAAGGTCCAGTCCGGCCCTTCAAGCCGATAGCCGGTGCGGTCCGAGCGCGCTGAAAGCTTCCATTTGGTGTCGGCAAACTGCTTGTGTGCGGCCTCGTCGATCCAATCATCATTGGGGCCGCGCACGGCCTCAACGATCCACTCCTTGGTGGTGGAAAGCTCAGGCCGGTTGGCCTCCTTGACCCGGCGGCCCGGCGTGCCGCCAATGCCGGTTTTCACGGGCAGGGCCTGTCCTGCCTGAATCGCGTGACCATCGAGCCCGCCCACACTTGCCTTGTGGAACGTGGATGCCGAGCCGAGCCAGTGCGGCGCATCGATGCCGCCGGCAACCGCGAGGTAGCCACGGGCGCCCTTGATGGCAGGTCCCATAACGAGTGTCTGCCCGGCCTTGACCGGAATGCTCTCCCAATTGGGGACTGCCTCACCGTCAAGCTTCGACATCATATCAGCGCCGGTCAACGCGATGACCGCGTCGGCACCGAACTTGATGGTTGGTCCCATGTACTGGGCTTCAAGGCCAGGTGCGCCGACGTCGTTGCCGACCAGCAGGTTAGCCAGTCGGAATGACCAGTTGTCCATAGCGCCGGATGGCGGGAAGCCCTGGTTCCAGTACCCAATGCGGCCAGGATAATCCTGAATCGAGGTTTCAAGGCCAGGTTTGATGATTTCAAGCATCGTTCATGCCCTCCCTAAAACCGGTCGTCGGCGTTGATGGTTTTGACCCACGACTTGTAATTGCGAACCGAGAATTTTTGATAGTCGACCATGTTGTAAACATAGGTGCCGTCTTTGATCCGGGCCTCGGTATGTTCGTATTCTTCCAGCGTGCACGGCACATATTTGAGCCGGTCGCCGGGGCGGAACAGAACGATCTCGCCACCAAAGGCGTCGAAGCGTTTTTCGGTATCCCAGATGGGCACCGGGGTGCGACCGAACAGCTGATATCCGCCCGGTGTCTGAACCGGATAAATGGACGACGCAGAGCCGCCCATGCCGATGGCGCCCTGGGGCGTCCAGGTGCGCGGCGGATTGTATTTTGGCGCGGTGATCTTCGAGCGCGGGTCGAGCGGCTGCAAGAAAGGCAGACCCGGCCAGAAGCCCAGGCTCGCGACCCAGTATTCAGTGCCTGAATGGACGCGGACCAGCTGGTGGCGATCCTCAAGCCCGTTAATGCGGGCGACAAAATCCGGGTCGTATTCCTTTTCCGTAATCTTGGCGCTGTAATCGTCGATGCATTCCTTGGTCCACGGGTCGAGATACAAGGTCTCGAAGTAGAAGATGCGGCTCGACAGCTCGATATTGTCGGTCGGACCGAGGTCGGCAATCAGGGCCTTGAGCTCCTTGACCACATCATCAAATGAAATATCGTTGGGTTCGTAATGCACCAGCATTGAGGCAAAGCAGGGCGCCGTTTCAACAATGCCCTTGGTTTTTTGTTCCTCAATTTTCGTGGCGAGGCCCTGTGCCGTGAAGTTCAGCTCGAGATTCATCTCGTTGCCGAACTCGACCAGCACGTAGCGATCGCCTCCGGGCAGAAATTTGGGTTCGTCGTAAATCATGCGTGGCGTCTCCCGGAAACAGCCCTAAACGCCGATAAGGTCGGCTTTGTGTTGGTCAACGAAGCCTGTGTGCGTATCTCCACGGCGGAAGGCTTCATGGGCGATGGTGCGCTTGAGAAAAGCAATGTTGGTCACAATTCCTTCTATACGGAAATTGTCGAGCGCGGTCAGCATTTTCTCGATTGCTGCGTCGCGATCGGCCGCGTGAACGGCAAGCTTGGCGATCATGGGGTCGTAAAAATACGTCACCTGGTCTCCCTGACGCACTCCAGTATCGACCCGGATGCCGTCGCCCTCAGCTGGTGGCTCGAATACATCAAGCGGACCTGGTGACGGCATGAAGTTCTTGTCCGGGTTTTCAGCATAGATGCGGCATTCGATAGAATGGCCGTCGACCTTGATCTCATCTTGCTTGACCTCGTCTCCCAGTGCATCGCCACGGGCGAGGCGGAGCTGGTGGCTGACCAGGTCGTGACCTGTAATCATCTCCGTTATCGGATGCTCGACCTGAATGCGGGTATTCATTTCGAGAAAAAAGAAATTGCCGTCAGGTGCCAGAATGAACTCGATGGTGCCGGCGCCGCGATAGCGTTCCTGCTTGGTCAGCGCCAGAGCGGCCGTGGTCATGCGGTCGCGCAAGTCGTCGTCGAGCGCCGTAGAGGGCGTTTCTTCAATGATCTTCTGAAAACGCCGCTGGATTGAGCATTCGCGCTCATAAAAATGCACACCTTGACCATCGCCAAACCCAAACACCTGAATTTCGATGTGGCGAGGTTGATCGATCAGCTTTTCGAGGTAGACGGTGCCGTCGCCAAACGCTTTCTCAGCCATGTTCTGGGTGGCTTCAACCGTTTCGACCAGGTCTTCCGCCTTGTCGATCCGGCGCATGCCAATGCCGCCGCCGCCAGCTGTTGCCTTGATCAGCAGCGGATAGCCGACCTCCGCTCCGGCTTGCTCGACGCCGGCGAGATCGCCGACCAGAAAACGCGCGCTGCCCGGCACAATGGGCACGCCCGCGCCATGGGCCAACAACCGGGCGCGTTCCTTGTCGCCCATGTCGGTGATGGTCGCGGCTTTTGGACCGACCCAGGTGAGGCCGGCATCAACAACCGATGTGGCAAAAGCAGCGTTCTCCGCGAGGAAGCCGTATCCCGGATGCAGCGCATCGGCGCCGCTTTCCTGTGCAGCGGCCAGCACTTTTTCGGTGACCAGATAGCTTTCCTTCGGCTGGGCCGGGCCGATGGCAATGGCTTCATCGGCTTCAGCAACATGTTTGGCAGTGGCGTCGGCTTCGGAGTGGACCGCAACTGTTGCAATGCCCAGTGTCTTGGCACTGCGGATGATGCGGCAGGCAATTTCACCGCGATTGGCGATCAGAAGTTTTTTCATGGGGCTCGGGGCTCAATTTTGTTTCACGTTGTCGGGGCGGCAGTCATCAGGCTGCGAGGTTGTCCAGGGCGTCGCGCACCTGGTGGGCGATATCGACGGCGCCCGGTGTGTCAGAGTGGACGCAAATGGTATCGCATCGGACATCAAGCATCTTGCCGCTTTGGCTTTGCACCTTGCCATCGCGGGCCGCACGTACAGCGCGCTCCACGGCGAGGTCAGCAGCAACAGCTTCATGATGGCGCGTGATGATCACTTCACCGCCGTCGTTGTAGTCAAGGTCGATATAGGTTTCCCACAGCACATCAACGCCTTCGGCCGGGTACCAGGTTTCGTGGCCGGTGCCGGTCATGCCCATGAGAGGGACGCCGAAAATCTTGGCGGCCCGCGCCACTGCGTGGCCGACCTGCTCATCGTTGCCGGCTGCCCCCATACAGCGCGCCGTGTGGCTTGATGTGATTGAGCGGCATGCCTTGTTCGTCCAGAAAGGCCTTGAGGGCGCCAACTTGATAGATGATGCAGGCCGTCAGCTCTTCGGCGCCCATGTCCATTCGACGTCGGCCAAAGCCATCGCGATCCGGAAAAGAGGGGTGGGCACCAACGCGTACGCCGTGCTGCTTGGCGAGTGCCACGGTCTGACGCATTACGGTCGGGTCGGAGGCATGAAAACCACAGGCTACATTGGCGACCGAGATGAACGGCATAATTCCCTCATCATCGCCGCATTGATAAATGCTGTAGGCCTCGCCCATGTCGCAGTTGAGATCGATGCCCATTGGCAGAAACTCCATTTGAAACAGGTGTCGGAATTTCCCGCATACTAGGGAGCGACCCACTATATGCCAAGCGGGTGACCGGTTGAATTTGACGGGTTAACCGGCGCGCGCCATAACCTTTTGTGAACAGAACAGGAAAACCGCAAATGAGTGACCCCATAGCAGACTTGAGAGCGGCGATCGGCGATCCGGCACTGATGCTGGAGACACCAGAAGAGACCGGCGCCTATACCACTGACTGGACCAAAAAGTTCAACGGGGCCACGCCTATGGTGCTGCGCCCGCGTACTACGGCTGATGTGTCGCGTATGTTGGCTGCCTGCAACGAGCTTGGTATCAAGGTCGTGCCGCAAGGCGGCAATACCGGCGTCGTTGGCGGGTCGACGCCGCGTGGTGGCGAGGTTGTACTCTCGTTGTCGCGCCTCAATACCATTGCGGACTACGATCCTGCATCAGCGACGGTGGTGGTTGGTGCCGGGGTTGTGCTGGCGGCCGTCCATGAATTCGTTGCGCCGCTGGAGATGGAATTTCCTGTAGATCTCGGCGCTCGCGGGCAATGCCAGATCGGTGGCATGCTGGCGACCAATGCCGGTGGCAATCGGGTGCTGCGGTATGGGCTGATGCGCGAGCAGGTGAGGGGGCTTGAGGTCGTGCTGGCCGATGGCACCGTGATCTCGAACCTCAATCGCCTGCGCAAGGATAATTCGGGCCTCGATCTCAAACAGCTCTTTGTCGGCTCGGAGGGTATTTTGGGCGTCATCACGCAGGCGGTCTTGCAGGTGCGCCCATGCCCGCCTGCGCGCCGAACCGCCATGCTGGCAATGACGGACCGTGCCGCGCTGCCGGCTCTGCTGGCTGAAGTCAGGGCGCGATTGCCGGGGCTATCGTCGCTTGAGGTGCTGCCGGATGATGTATGTCAGTACGTCAGCGATCAAGTGCCCGGCGCCAGTATGCCTTTTACCGAGCGTTTCCCGATTTACGCACTGGTCGAAGAGGAGACCGAAGCAGGCGCCGCCGGGCACGACGGGTTTGTTGAGCGGCTGTCGGGTCTGTTCGAGTCCGGCCTCGTGGCTGATGCGGTGGTTGCGGAATCGGAGGCCCAGTCAGCGGGCCTCTGGCATGTGCGCGAGGCAACCGGTGAGGCGATCGTCGCTGCCGGCTATAGCCACAAGTTTGATATCACAGTGCCACAGGGTGAAATTCCTGAATTTTTGGATGAGATGGAAGCGCTTGCCGCGACCCTGCCGGGCATTAAGCCACTGCTCTTTGGCCACCTCGGCGATGGCAACGTGCATGCTAATTTTGTGCAGACACCCGAGATCGCCGATAAGCCATTTCTGGCGGAAGGTCCGGCACTGGCCAAGGCTGTCTATGGCGCAACCCGGGCACGGCATGGCTCAGTCAGCGCCGAGCACGGCATTGGCACGCTCAAGCGGGATTATCTCGGATATTCAAAATCGCCGGAGGAAATCTCACTGATGCGCCGCTTCAAGGGTCTTCTCGACCCCAATGGCATTCTGAATCCAGGTGTGATGCTGGACTAGTTGGACCACATGCGCAGCAGATCGTGCAGGGTGCGCGAGACTTCGTCGGTATCTTTCTTTTCGAGGCCGAGCGACGACATGCGATCGTTGACCTTCGCCAGCCGGGCCAGGATGCGGCGCTGGTCCGTGTCTCGTACATAGGATTGAATCCACTGCACCGCTGCAATGCGGACACCGCGAGTTACTTCCTCGACCCGATGCAGATCGCCGGTGCCATACAATGCGGCTGATCCGGCTGCCAATTTGATCGAGCGCTCGCCGTCGTCACTGCGTACCGTCAACTCGCCGCCTTCATAGGATTCCGGGTCGCTGAGGAAGATCGTGCAGGACATATCGGTGCGCACGGCGTTTGGCGTGCCCATGTTGATAATGCCGGCATCAGTATGAAAATCGTAATACATGCCGGGCTCGTAGCGGCTGAACATCGGAAACGAGAACGCCGACGGAAAAGCGTTCACAGTGATGTTCATATTCTGCTGCAGGGCGGCAAGTACGGCCTTGCCGAGTTGCTCGCGGGTTTTGTCCGGCGCCAGCTCAAGGTTATTTTTCAAGCTCTCGCCGGCATTGGCCGTTGTGGCCGAACCGTCATTGAACTTGCCTGTTTCCAGTGCGCTTACAATTGCCGTTACCTGATCGGCGCTCAGTACGTCTTCGATAACAATCACGATCCCGCCTCCACCTGCCAACGCATGTCAGCAGGTCCAGTCATTTGCGATCCGTATAAGTTTATCGAATATCGCTAACACTTGGTTACCGGACCCAAGGCCAACGTTGTCAGTCTCAATTTCAGTGAGCTGTAGCGTTAGTGCCGTCGTCAGGCGGTGGCTGGCGGTCCGGGTGGTTTAGTGAAGCCATGTGCGACTTGCCTTGGTTCGTCACGCCGCCCCTCAAGATGCCACCGCGAATCATCGACGGTCGGGGAAAAATACATTATATCAATATGTTATTGGAAAATATGTGGCGCCATTGTCAGGGCGAGCGGTCAAATCGACGGCTCTCCGGGGTGCGATCCGCTCTGATTCTCCGGTCCCGAGGAAATTTTTTTTTCGAAATATGGCTTGAAAGGGTTGATTCCTTTCCCAAATGGCTGCTAGCACTCGCCCACGTAGAGTGCTAACAACGCTCGTAACACAAGATCAGATTGTCGACCCGATATTACGCGGGCGGCAAGCAACAGGAGGAAAGTATGAAGTTTCGGCCCCTGCACGACCGGGTGGTTATCCGTCGCGTTGACGAGGAAACCAAGACCGCGGGCGGTATTATCATCCCTGACTCGGCCAAAGAGAAGCCGCAGGAAGGTGAAGTGGTTGCTGTTGGCCCTGGTACTCGTGGTGAGGATGGCAAGGTTCACGCGCTCGACGTCAAAGCTGGCGATCTGGTGCTCTTCGGCAAATGGTCCGGTAATGAAGTCGCTATCGACGGTGAGGATCTTCTCATCATGAAAGAGTCTGACGTCATGGCCATCATTGAGACCAAGGCCACCAAGAAGGGCAAGAAGGCCGCATAACGTTCGCGCGCTTTTTTGTTTTTGAAAACCGTTTAGGGAAGACCTGAAGGAATTATCGATATGGGTGCCAAAGACGTAGTATTTTCCGCTGATGCCCGCGCGCGCTTGCTGCGCGGTGTGGACATTCTTGCGGACGCCGTAAAAGTGACGTTGGGTCCGAAGGGCCGCAACGTTGTGCTCGAAAAGTCATTCGGCGCACCGCGCATCACCAAGGACGGTGTGACGGTTGCCAAGGAAATCGAGCTCAAGGACAGGTTCGAGAACATGGGCGCGCAGATGGTGCGCGAAGTTGCCTCTAAGACCAATGACGAGGCAGGTGACGGCACCACGACGGCGACCGTTCTGGCTCAGGCCATTGTGCGTGAAGGCTCCAAGTCGGTAGCTGCCGGCATGAACCCGATGGACCTCAAGCGTGGTGTAGACCTCGCAGTGTTGGCTGTCGTTGCCGACATCGGCAAGCGCGCCAAGGCGGTCAAGACCAGCGAAGAGATCCGCCAGGTTGGCACGATTTCTGCCAATGGCCGCGACTACATTGGCGCGATGATTTCCAAGGCCATGGACAAGGTCGGCAAGGAAGGCGTCATCACGGTCGAGGAAAACAAGTCCCTTGAGACCGAACTCGATGTCGTTGAAGGCATGCAGTTCGATCGTGGGTATCAGTCGCCGTATTTCATTACCAACGCCGACAAGATGACCTGCGACCTGGATGACCCTTACATCCTGCTGCACGAGAAG